>PKSZ01000266.1 GCA_002869425.1 Marinilabiliales bacterium | reverse complement strand
ATTCTTTCCTTTCCTTCATTTTCTCAGCAGGCCGCGCATTTTGAGTCTTGGAAAGCAAAACAGACTGTGCATTTGAAAAATGTTTTGTCAGATCCTGCTTTGGAGGATTATGATGTTAATTATTATGAGTTGGATTTATCGGCTGATAATACAAGCAATTATATCGAAGGATCAGGAATCGTATTTGGTGAAGTTTCAGTACCTTCAGTAGATACACTTGTTGTTGAACTGGATGCAAACTTAATGGTTGATTCGGTTTGGCTGGATAACAGTTCTGTTACTTATCTGCATCAGAATGATAAAGTGTATGCTGTTCCAGTAAGTCCGTACAACCAGGGAATGCATTTTTCTTTGCGTGTGTTTTATCATGGAACACCGGATGGTGGTTTATTTAATGAACAATACATACCGTTTATTACTCCATATATCACCTATACGCTTTCGGAACCCTTTCATGCTTTTGAGTGGTTTCCCTGTAAACAGGATTTAACAGATAAAGCGGATTCGGTATGTGTTAAGATAACGACTTCAAACGATTTAAAAGCCGGTTCCAATGGTGTATTGCGAAATACATATACAATAGATGCCAATACGGTTTGTTACGAGTGGTTTTCAGGTCATCCTACTGACTTTTATTTAATATCCTTATCCATTGGTCCATACGAAGAGTTCAATCAATATGCACATCCTGCTGGACTATCTGATTCTGTTTTTATCCAGAATTATGTGTATGATTTGTCTTCTTATAGTCTTGGGGATGTAGAGGAAACGGCAGGGTTGATAGAATTGTTTTCAGAACTCTATGGTATGTATCCTTTTGCGGATGAAAAGTATGGCCATTGTATGGCTCCGCTTTCCGGAGGAATGGAGCATCAAACCATGACAACACTGGGGTATTTTGAAACGATTTTGATTGCTCATGAGTTGGCTCATCAGTGGTTTGGCGATTATCTAACATGCGGAACATGGCAGGATATTTGGATAAATGAGGGGTTTGCATCCTATTCAGAATATATTACAAATCAAAACTTGGTTTCACAGGCTGAAGCTGATGCCTGGATGCTGGATGCGCATAGTTATGCCAAGGAAGAGCCGCAAGGTAGTGTTTATGTTCCTATTACAGAAGTAAATGATGAAATGAGAATTTTCAGTATGCAGCTTTCCTATAAAAAAGGAGCAGCATTGGTTCATATGATACGCTATTTAATAGATGACGATGATATGTTTTATGCGATGTTGAGAGATTATATACAGACTTTTGCCAATTCAACAGCAACGGGCGAAGATTTTAAAATATTTGCCTCCAATTATACAGGGATTGATTTTACAGATTTTTTTAATGAATGGTATTATGGTGAAGGTTTCCCAACTTACTCTTTGTCGTGGTGGCAAGCAGATTCTGTTTATTTTGAGGTAAGTCAGACTACTTCTTCATCAAATACACCTTTGTTTACCATTCCTGTTGAGTTTACATTCAATTATACTGCAGGAGGAGATACAACCATCCGTTTTGAGAATAATCAGCAAATACAGTCATACTCAGTAATGTTGGGGCAGGAGGTTTCTTCTGTTGAAATAGACAAGTATAACTGGATTTTGAACAATGAAGGAAGCATAAACTATCTGGGAACAGGTAATTTTGAACACGCATCGAATACATTTGTGTATCCTAATCCTTGTAGAAATGAGATTAGAATTCAGTATGATAATACACAAAGTATTGAATATAGTTTGTTTGATTCATCCATGAGGATGATTACAAATGGTGAATTGAATGGTCCAAACGACAATATTAAGATGAATAGTTATGATCAGGGCATCTATTTTTTGAGACTGAATTCAAAAGAAGGATCTAAGATTTACAAGATTGTGAAAAATTAACTTATTGTTTGTTTTCGAGATTGTATTTGCCCGACAAATCATCATAGGTATGTACATAAATCGATCTGTCATCCAATACTTCAATAAGGATGTGTGTAATGTTTTTTAAATCGTAAGAACCAGCCAGTATTAAACAAATTTTATCCTGTATTTTCACGGCATCAATCAGGTTGTAAACAGATTCTGTGTACATGTAGCCTGTCATTAAAGTACTGTCTTCAATGTTCAGATTGAAAGCCGATGGTTCTGTCCAGCTTGCACCATCATCACCATTTTCATATTCTTTTTCTGACCAGAAAACAGCATGGTCTTCATCATTCATGGGAAGTTCAGATCTCAGGTCAATGGAATTTTGCGCAATGTTTGACATTAATTTTTCTCTGCTTATCAAACTGGCAGCCTGAATAAAGTATTTTTTATCAGATCCGGAGTAATGCTTTACCTGGTACCATGTTTCAAGATCATTGGAGCACTTTTTTCTACTACCTATACCCACTACTTCAATGTATCGGGGACCAATAAAGGTTTTGATGGATTCTGAATTTATCTTATCCGATTTTAGAAGATTTACATTTTGATTGATGTCAATATATAAAAGCATATTGGTATCCTGATAGCTGATTGGTTTTTCGTTGATACAATGCAATGCCCCAGAGAAAACCCAGCCTGTTGTATCTGCTGACTGGATTTTGACCCATCTTCCCGGAATAATGTTCTTGTTGAGTGTAACTGAAAGTGTGTCTTCAGAATTCTCCAGAAGCTTAACGGTGTCATTTATATTTAGGTTTCCGATAACAATAGCATCCAGATTTTTATCGCTTCTAATCCTGAGCTGATCTACAAGGCAGATGGCTTTTGTATTATTTATTTGTGAGTTTTTTTCGGAACACGAAATGATTAAAAAAAAGAAAGATAAAATAAAGAATACCGAAGCTTTATTCATGATTGTAGAGTTTGAAATTAGGGAATCCAATCATCGTCATTATATGTTATTTCAAAACTTACAGAAGTTGTATCTGCACTATATCCGGCGAAAATACCAAAACCGCCGTTTATGTTATTGTATACAATAACCGGTTCGCTGAAAGGACCATCAGAGTTATTTTCCATAAAGTAGGAAACGGTGTAATAGAACATTTCTTCTGAGATATTGCTCAATGAAAAAATAACAGTATTATGACCCATGCTGAGGTTGTATCTTTCTATATATAGGGCAAGGTCATAGGTAGAATTATCAAACAATTCATCAGAGAAAACCAGAGCACTTAAATCGCTCATATTCATTTGGTAAGATTGATCGGCAAGCGCCGGATCGTCTGTGTTTACCATGGTATAGTAATCGTAACGATAAGTACCGTAATTATCTGTGTAAGTATTTATGATTCTTGTAGTTACCATGTAGTAGTTTTTGCCTGGAGGGTCTTTGAACTTCATACTTGCAGTAAAAGCCTCTACATCATATCCAGCATTAAACTGATCGCTATAATGAATTGTCTTTGTCAGGGTGTCTAACTGTAGAATTTCTGGTGCTGTGGGCAGATAGGCATCTGCGTACGCAGATTGCATATCCGGTACATTAATCCATATTTTATATGTTTTGTTTTGCTGTGGAATAATGTTGGATTTATATATTCCCGAACCATGATTTGTTAGCGATTCAATGAGCTGGTTATCTTCAAAAAGGTCAATTTGTGCATTTTGTATTAGTTCAATGTTGTAGTCATCTTCCAGAATACCTTTACTTTTACTTAAATGTACCCGAATGACCGAATCAGTATTGAAAAGACTATTGGCAACAATTTTTTTATCTTTTTCTTCAATATCAACATCCAAAACTTTTCTGCAGGAACTGATACCAAGAACCACAACCATCGTGAATATGTACAGATAAAAACTTTTCATAGTTAAAATGTTACATTATAGCTGATTGAAGGAATAATCGGAAACAGGCTGTACTGAACCAATTGTTCTCCTCCTCTTCTTTCTTCAAACATAATGAAGAATGGATTTTTTCTGTTGTAAGCATTGTAAACACCAACGCTCAGGGTTCTTTCCCCCCATTTTAGCTTTTTGTTAAAGTTAATACTTAGGTCAAGCCGGTGATAGGACGGCATTCTGTAGTTGTTTCTTTTATCATAATATTCAATCATGTTGTCGCCATACCAATAATCCATATTGGTGCTGAAAGCGGAAGCATATTTTTCATGTGCCAGTGTTACTGCATTCCCTGTACCATAGACCCATACCAGACCGGCATCGATTTTTTCGTTGTATTTGTATGTCAGAGCAATGCCTATATCATGCCTTCTGTCATATTTATAAGGATAGGGTTCACCAAAACTAATATTATCAAATTGTCTTTCCGACCAGCTAAGTGTGTAACCCAGCCAACCTGTAAGTTTCCCCAGTTTTTTTTCTAAAAGCAATTCAATACCATAAGACCAGCCTTTACCTATTTCAATTTTATCTTCCCATGATCCCTCAAGCATAAAGAAACTTGCTCCTTCCTTATACTCAATAAGGTTGTCCATCGTTTTATAAAAACCTTCTAATGAAATACTGATATCATCATTCAGTTGGTGAAAAATTCCGGCAGCATATTGCGTTGATTTCAGGGGACGAACAGTATCTGTAACCGGCAGCCATAGATCGGTTGGTAAGCCTATATTGGAATTGCTTAACAGGTGAACGTATTGTGTCATTTGGGAATACGCTGCTTTTATCGACCAATCTTCTGTGATTAGAAATCTTAAGGAAGCCCTGGGCTGCAATGATTTGTAGGTTTTGTTTTTCAAAATAAAGGCACTTCCATGTAAGCCAATGTTGGTTTTAATTAAAGCACCTATACGTATATCGTCTTCAGCATAGGCAGATAGCTCACTTGCATAAATGTTCCTGTTACCAAATGATGCTTCAAAGTTTTGATCACCTCCTGATGAAGCACTAAATGTATTGACACCAGGCTTGAACGTATGATAAATTTCGCCAACGCCAAAACGTACGTAGTGGTTGGGAGAGGGCAGGTAGTCGAAATCTATCTTTCCGCCAAGGTCATCTATGCCACTTAGATATTCATAGTTGTAGTTGTAATAAGTATCGTAGTAAGTGTCATTTTCTTCCATCCCCATACCCACAAGAAAGTTGTAACGACTGAATGTAAGCGTGGTATTACTAAATAGTTTATTGCTGAGGATGTAGTTCCAGCGAAGGGCTGTTGTAATGTTTCCCCATCTCAGTTTCGCATTGACCAGATATTCGTATCCTGAATCTTCTTCTTTCATTTTCATATAGGCTTTGTCGTTGCCCATGTATGCTGATAAGTAGAGTCTGCTTTTATCAGAAAATTTATGATTTATTTTCCCATTCAGATCATAAAAATAGTATCCAAGACTAAGGTTTTCAACTCCTTCCATTCTGGCAACCGATCTGATTATGGGTTGTGACAGGAAATCGATATACGTACGGCGACCTGATATTATGAATGAAGTCTTATCTTTGATAATCGGACCTTCTACCGTTAACCTGGAAGCAATAATGCCAATGGATGCAGCGCCTTTAATTTTTTTCATATTTCCCTCTTTCATCCTGATGTCAAGCACCGATGAAAGCCTACCACCATACCGCGCAGGGAAACCTCCTTTTATTAAGGTTACTGTATTGATTGCATCTGCATTAAAAACAGAGAAAAAGCCAAATAAATGATTGGCATTATAAACTGGAACTCCATCCAGTAGAATCAGGTTTTGATCAGGACCTCCACCTCTTACATATAAGCCACTGGTTCCTTCGTTTCCGGATTGAACTCCAGGCAGCAGCTGAACGGTTTTTAAAACATCAATTTCTCCGAGTAAAACCGGAAGTTTTTTGATTGTATTGACCGGTATTTCCGATACGCTCATCTGCGAACTACGCACTTTGTTCTCTATTTTGCTGGCACTGATGGTTACCTCTTCCAGTTGAATTGAAGAAGAAAGAGTAATGTTTAGCTTAATATCTTT
>PKSZ01000375.1 GCA_002869425.1 Marinilabiliales bacterium | reverse complement strand
GGATAATTCACCATCACAAACACCATCACAAGACTCATGCACAATACTCAATGTATTGACAGATAACTGACTTGGCTCTGTTACAAAACCTGATTGCGTAAATGAACAGCCCATACCATCAGTAACTGTTACATCAATAGCACCATAAGAAAGATTTAGCGCATTATCTGTTGTTTCACCATTTGACCATATATAGTTGTAAGGAACACTACCTCCTGAGACACTAACAAAGGCACTTCCATCCGTACCATTAAAACATGCAGGCTCTGTAATACTAATTGAACCGCTAATTGCTGCAGGCTCAATCAGAATATAGGAAGCACTTGAAGTGCATCCATTAACATCTGTAATCGTCACGGCATAATTTCCCTGGCATAGAGAAGTAGCTAAATCAGTAGTCTGGCTAAGTGGATCGTCCCAGTTATAGTTATATGGAGCAGTTCCTCCAGATACTGATACCAACAATTCTCCATTACACTCTCCTGCACAAGGAATTGAATTGTTTTCTGTAATATTTGTAGAAATAGAAACCGGCGAACCAACTACATAAGTACCGTTTGACACACATGCATTTTCATCAGTAACTGTAACTGAGTATGTTCCTTCACATATTGCATTCTGATTTTGAGCTGAAAGAATTAAACCACACCCGTCAACAGTAGACCAATTATACGTATAAATTCCAGTGCCTCCTGAAACTGAAAGATCGATCATTCCATTATCCACACCTGAGCAGGATGCATCTGTTATTGTTTCTGTAATAACAATTTCTGTTGGCTCATTGATAACAAAAGTACTGGTAGCTATACAATTATTTGCATCGGTTACGGTTAAGAAATATCCTCCGGCACAAGCGTTAAGTTGATCTTCTGCACTTGTATTCACACCACAAGAACCATTTGAATTCCACTCATAAAAATACCCCGGTGTTCCTCCCAATACAGAAATATCAATACTACCATCAGTAGCACCGAAACAACTAGCATCCTGTTTAACGGAAGTAATATCCAACAAAGCTGGTTCTGTTACAATATCTGATGAAACTGTAGTACAGCCATTTGCATCTGTAATAGTAACCGAATAAGTACCTGCCGCCAGCCCTGATGCATTTTCATTGGTTTGACCATCTGACCAATTATAAAGATATGGAGCCGATCCTCCCGATGCACTTACTAATGCCGAGCCTGTTACATCACCATAACACAGAGGCTCTGTTACAGCTACAGAGCCAACCGGAAGACTGGCAACTGTAATATTCAATACATCACTTACACTGGCACATGTTCCATTTCCTGTTGCTGTTATCATCATAGTAACCGTTGTACCTGCATCTGAAGGACTAAAGTTATAATCGGTCGACAAGATAGTATTGTTTGAAAATGCTCCACTTCCTGTAGATGACCAGTTTACACCGGAATAATTAGATGCAGTAGCTACTACGCTCAAATTGGCAGTTCCATCACAAACCGTTTCATCAGAATTTATTATTGTTATGGTTGGAGCCTGATCGATAGTTACCATTACATTGTCGGAAACGGGAGAACAAAGACCATTTCCAGTTGAAGTTAAGGTTAGTGTTACAAAACCATTGGCTATGTCTGTAGCAGAACATGTATACACAGCATTTAAATCAGTGGCAGAAGGTGAAAACATTCCATCACCTGAGCTTGTCCATACGCCACCGCTTGCAACTGTAACGCTACCCATAAGAGATACATCAGGATAATCTGAACAAACAGAAATATTAGAGCCTGCATCCACAACTATAGCTCCCGGATCTGTAATGAATACATCCGAGTTTGTTTCGCACATGTTAAAGTCTGAAACATAAACAGAGTAATTTCCGGCAGGCAAGCCAGTTGCATTATTCATGGGATTATAACCCGCTCCACCATCAAAAGAAAACATATATGGCGGCGTTCCTCCTGAAACATAAGCTTCAATAACGCCATCATTGGAAGCATTACAAGACAAATCTGAAGCAACAAGAGAGTCAAAAATAAGGGGAGCAGGTTCGTTAATTGTAAAAGCCTCTACTTTTGTACAAGAATTATCATCTGTTATTGTTACCTGATATACCCCTGAATACAAGCCAGATATACTTGTTGTTGTTTGACTTGTATTCCAACTATAAGTATATGGAGGTGTTCCACCATATGTAGTAACCAGTTCTGCATAACCATCATTTAAACCATTACAGGATACATCCATTTGTTGTGTATCAAAAGTAATTTCGTCTGGATCGGTTACGTAATCTACATGAACAGAAGCACATCCGGCAGCATCAGTTACCGTAACAGAATACATATCTGCAGTTAAACCTGCCAGATCCTGAGTTGTTGCACCAGTTGACCATGCATATGAATATGCCGGAGTACCACCTGTAGCAGTTATGTCAAGGCTACCACCAGACAATCCATAACACATAGGTTGATACATTGCACTGGTCACCACTGAAGGAGCCATCATATCACTTACAGTAACCCAGTCTTCAACGGTACAAGCATTATTGTCTGTTATTGTTACATGATATAAACCCGCTACGATATTCGTTATTGTATCTTCTGTGGATGCATTTGACCACAAATAAGTATAAGGTGCAGCACCACCTGATGTTATCTCAAGCCATGCCATACCATCATTGAATCCACAAGATGTTTGTGATGATGTTAAAGTTACCATCATTTCCATTGGATCAAATATCTGTACATTTTGTTCAGCAGTACATGCATTATTATCAGTAATGGTTACATAATAATACCCAGCCGGAATGTTGTTCAGGTCCTCTGTTGTTTCACCTCCCATCCACAAATAACTATAGGGAGCAAGACCTCCACTAACTGTTAAATCTGCTGAACCATCATGTCCCCCATAACACGTAGGCATATAATCCATGATAGATGGGTTTATCATATCAGGTTCCTGAATAAAAACTGAATCAATCTTCTCACAAGAATTATCATCTGTTACAGTAACATAATTCCACCCTGGAGGCAGTGTAAATACATCCTCAGTATACTCTCCATTAGACCAACTAAAAGAATAAGGCGGAACTCCACCAAGCACCTGCAAATCAGCATGTCCGTCATTCATTCCATAACAAGTTATATCCGTATGAGTAATTGTAGTTGTAATCTGTGATGGTTCAAAAAGCTCCATTCCCGTGATTAGCTGACAAGAATTAGCATCGGTTACTGTTACATTGTAAACTCCCACAGGTACCATATCAATATATTGATCCGTTCTTCCCTGCGGGTCATCCCAGATATAAGTAAATGGATACATTCCACCACTTGTCATTGCGTCAATATAGCCTGAAGAATCTCCGTTGCAATAAGGTTCATTAGAATAAAACTCTACAGTTAAAGGTTCAGGCTCAATGATATCAAAAGCCATTACAGCTTTACAATTGGCTGCATCTGTTACTGTTACTTCAGAAAAGCCACCGCACAACCCATCTTCAATGTCTACAGTACCTCCTGTTGACCATAAATAATTATATGGAGTAAGCCCTCCTTCAACAAAAACATATGCATCACCATCACAATTTCCAAAACATGAAGGATCGGTCTGGCTGGAAGTACTAATAAAAGGTCCGTCAGAATCACTGATTTCTGCAAAGCCAGTACCAACACAACCCAAATTATCAGTAACTGTAACAAAGTAAACACCTGCTGCCAGATTTGAAACAATATCTGTAGATTCACCTCCTGTCCAGCTATAACTATAAGGCGCTGTTCCATTCATAATTGATGTTTCTGCAGAGCCGTCAGTATTTCCACAAGTTGAGCTGTACCCCATTACAGTAACCTCCATTGGCTGTGGCTCAAATATATCTACATATTCTGAACTTGTACAAGCAAAATCGTCTGTTATGGTGACATTATAAAAACCTGCAGTCAATCCACTTAAATCTTCAGTAGTAGCATTTCCATCCCAATTATATGAGTATGGTGGTGTTCCGCCTGTAACAGTAATATCAATTGTACCATCACTTCCTCCATTACAACCTGGATCAGTCTTAACGTATGTAACAGAAATCATAGGTGGTTCAATAACTGTTACATCCAATGTAGCAGTTGCTGCAATATTATCGGTAACTGTAACTGTATATGTTCCGGCACAAAGATCCACAGCAATTGAGTCTGACTGGTTCATACCATCATTCCATAAATAATAATATGGTGGCACACCTCCGGTAGCAGATACATGAGCCATGCCATCACAATATCCATTACATTTTACATTCTGAACATCTATCTGACTAATGCTCAACTGAGCGAAAGAATGTATTGAAAAGATCGAAGCAATAAGTAAGAGTAAAATTCTTTGCATAATTAATATTATTAATTGAAAATTAATTCATGTATTGGTAAAGACTAAAATTATACGATTTTGGTTGCATAAAAGTTGCTCTTTACAAGGATTTTAATCCTGGAAAGAACTAGGGTATAAAATATTTTTGGGAAGAATTTTTAATAAAATCGGAAGCAAAACACTACCACCCGGAACCATAAAAATTGCAAAGGCAGGTATGGTTTTAATAATATCCACCAACTGATCTTTCACTTTTTTCTTTTCTTCATCCGACAAATCTTCCCGGGTTGATTTCACTAACAATTCTACCAATTCTTTGCTTTCATAGATTTCTTGTCGGAGTTTTCGTTTATTTCTTTTCAGGGCAAGATTTAACCTTTTCTGTAGCTTTGAACTCACAATTCGATAATTTCCTTTACCTGATAGAAAATATATATTTTCCCAGTTCCCAATAACAAAACTTTCTATCGCCAGAAGACTATTTTCCAGTTCATCAATATCCAAATTCAGGAGTGGAATTAATTCTTCAAGAAACTTCTTCTCCTGCAAGTCAAGCTCCTTATCTGACCAGCATGTTAAGATTGCAAGTTCCAATATAAATTTCCGTTGAATCCATTTATCAATAAAATGAAAATTAAGATCAGACAAGCCAACACTTTCATCTATATATTTCCTGGCTTCGTTCTCTGCGATATCACTCAGCCATGCTGACTGAAGAAAAAAGTTATACAAACGACGCTCCTCATTCTCAATAGTACCATTGGAAGCTGCAGCTGCAGCAATCGTTTTTAATATTTCTAACCTCACTTCTTCAGAACTCGCTGTTACCTTCTCCTTTTTATCTGACGTTATCCATTTTGCAAAACCAATGATATCCAGAAATAATAAGCTATTATGAAACAAACCCGATACAAAATTCTTGTTCCAGCCCGTTCTAATATTAATCCTCTTATCGATAATCCGTTCAAGGACTGAAAAATGATCATCCTTCGGACCAAAAAAGGCATATTTTTTCTGAACAAGTTGAGGATAAGCCCTTACAAAATACAAAGAAGCATCTTTAACAGATTTCTCATAATCGTGAAAATCAATGGCATATTTTTTTTGTGAATAGTACTTATAAATACTTGTATGAAGAATACTCTCCAGCAAAATGATTTTCATCTTATCCTTCTCGTTCCATTCATCCTCACCCGGAACAGGGACATTACTGAAGTTAACAGGATACCCATAAATAATACCGCTGGGCTGATTCACTACATAAATAAACTCTTCTACACTTTGATTTGCAGACAATGATTTAAGCAATAGCGTATAATCCTCATTCAAAGGATTCTCTGAACGAAAAGACACATACTTCTTCAACCAGCCTTTATCTGATGGATTCATTATCTTACAGGCTTTCCCAATAAGTTAAACATATTCTTTTTATACTCCTCAACACCCGGTTGATCAAATGGATTTACGCCCAACAAATAACCACTTATACCACATGCCTTTTCATAAAAATACATCAATTGACCCAAGTAATATTCAGACAATAAAGGGATTGCAATTTCAATAACGGG
>PKSZ01000168.1 GCA_002869425.1 Marinilabiliales bacterium | reverse complement strand
ATAGTAGTCTAAATATTTATCTTGGTAGAACTTTCTCAGACAGTCTTACTTTTGATGACACAATTATCTATTCTTCGGGTTTTGAGGATGTTTTTATTGCCAAATATAATCCATCGGGTATTTTTGAGTGGGTTAGATCTTTTGGAGATTATTCATGGGATCATGCTTTGGATATTGCAACAGATCAAAGCCATATTTATTTAACTGGATATATCAGTGATTCTGCACAAATAGGTGATACAATCCTGTTAGGTGGATTGGTAGAGGATTTTCCAGCAAAAGCTTATTATTTGGTTGCATTTGATCAGGATGGTTCTATAGATTGGGTAAGAAGTGGTGGAGGTACAACCATGGCCATATCTAATGGTTTCATATACACATTTGTTAGGTATGATGCCTATTTCACTTCTGTATACTACTACTATTTGTGGAGATATGACTCAACTGGTGTTGGTGGAAATATTGGAAGTTTTAGTGTTGAAGATTCTGGAGGTATCTGGGTGGACTATATTACAGTTGATGATTATGGTTCAATTTACATGGCTGTTGAACATATTGGTTATGTGGAGTTTGGAGGTGAGGGTTATTCCTCAAACAGAAGGATGTCTGTGGTAAAGTATGATTCAAATTGGGTGTATCAATGGCGATACACAATGCATAATACAGGCTACGATTATGATTTATATTATCCTCATATTTATGATATTCAGCAGGTTGATAGTTCAAGAATTGCCATATTTGGCTCATTTTATTACAATATTAATTTCCCGGATACAAATACCATTCTGATGGATCAGGGATGGACTCCATACACTTTATTACTTGATACAAGTGGTACTTATCTTACTTCGTCAATTATCAATTCTGATAATATTTATCATCACAGGTGTAAGTATTCTGAAGGAGATTTATATATGGCAGGCACATTTGATAACCATTTTTCATTATACGATACAAGTTTTACGATGAATGGTACTAATTGCTTTATGGCAAAAATGAATTATAATTTAAACACAACAGATTATTTCAATCCAACTCCTGATACAACAATTATATCAACTAAATCTGTAAATATTAATTCGTGCGATCCAAACTTTGATATACCCATCGATAGTGGTGGCGTTTTTTCATTTATTAACACAGATTCAAATAGTTTTGTAGCTACCTGGCATATTTATCAGGGAGATTCTGTATATTCATATACAACATCGCACCTAATTGAAGAGTCTGGAACACATAGATTAGAATTGGTAGTTTACTGCTCAGATGGAGTAGTCTCCGTAATAGATTATGTTGATTTTTTAATTCTGGGAACACATCATAAAAAATCCAATATGGTTTTAATATACCCTAATCCGGTTCACAGTTTTTTGTTTATTTCTAATAACACACCAGATTGGAAATATCAACTTTATGATGTAAATGGAAAATTATTATTATCTGAAAGTGTTAACAAAGAGCTAGAATCTTTAGACTTATCAGGGCTAAAAAGTGGTTTGTACCTTTTAAAGATTTGGGATGAGTATAAAACCGAAACAAAAAGAATTATTGTTGGTAATTAGGAATGCAGGAAAGGTAATATGCAATTTTTTACTGCAACTGCATTTGTAATAGAAAAAAGGCTGCTCCACTTGGAAACAGCCTTTATCTGGATTTGAAATGAGTGTTTTTACTTGAATGCTTTTTCCGGTAGTCCGTCGCCTGAAAGTTTAAGTCTTTCAAAATATTCAGGAACTTTTTTGCCAAGCAATGCATCGGTGTAGAGTTTTGCAAGGTATTGTCCCAGCATAAATCCCTGGCCGCGCAGACCTACAAACAAACCAAGCTCAGGATCAATAATCATCCTCGGTTCAACGTAATATCCTGCCCATACTGCCTGGAAACCAACTGAAGAAAGTTTGGGAATCCAGTCAACAAATATTTCAGAAACAATTTCCAGAAAATCTTTGGAGTTAATTTTTAGGTTTTTATTCGTTTCCATTGGCTCGATTGCTGGCGATGCACAACCAATAATCTGTCCGGTTTCTGCCAGTTGCTGACCGTAAACGGCAGTAAATCCTTTGTAGTTTCTTCTGTCAATCAACATGTTTAATGGTTGATTGTTCAGTCCAAGCATTGGAAGTCTGCGTGTAATAAAGGCTTGATGTTTAACCGGGAACAATCCGGTTGAAATATCCAGTTTTTTGGCAAATTGATCTGCTTCCGGGCCCAGTGCATTGATGAAAAATTCTGTTTCGTACTCCACATATTCAGCGTTGTGTAACTGAACAAGAACCTTGTACTTCTTACCGTCTTTTTGAACGTCAATCAGTTTGGTGTCTTCAAGTATTTCACCTCCTGCAGCAGTACCAATCCTCCTGATTTGGTCAACAACCTTACCCGGTGTTGCCTGCCAGCAGTTTTTGGTAACAAGTGCAGATTTGTATTTGCTTAAATTTGGGTTGAAGTGATCCGATATTTCTTTGACAAAATCTTTTGATGAAATAAGTCTTGCATCCTGCCATGCCATAGATTGTTCAAGTGTCTGGTGCATGGCTTCATCGTGTGCAAATGTAACATAGTTGATTAGTCTGAAATCTATATTGGCTTTGTCTTGAAGTTGCTTGAATATTTCAAGGTTCTGCGATGCAATATCAGAAAGTTCAGGCATGCTAAACACGGGACGTCCACCTGCAATATTTCTCCACGAAGCGCCATGCCCGTAATTGATGAGAACAGGTTTTTTGCCCGCTTCTGCAAGATATCTGTACAAAGCTGAACCACCAATTCCGCCACCAGCAATAAGAATTTCTGTTTTCACCTTTTTTATGGCTTTATTGTTAACAGTAGTAATCACTTCTTCCTTTGAGTAATCAGGATAGAGCTCGCCAATGCCTACCTGGTTTGAAAGTGGTCCCCGAGGGGTTGCGTCACCTACTATTTCTACTCCTTCAGAAGCTATTTTTTGTTTTAGCCTTTTAATGCAACGCTTCCCACGGCAGGCTCCCATTCCCAAGCGTGTTGTGTGTTTTACCTCATCTGTGGAAATGTATTTTCTGTCTCCAATTACATCTTTGATTTCATCCATTTTAACATCATCGCAATGACAGATGTAAGATTCGGTTTCAAATTCCTCATATTCACCATATTGAATGGTTTCAGGGTAGTCTTCTTTGATAATAAATCCACGAACGTTCATCAGTTCATCTCCATGAACGGTGTTGGATTTTACTCGTGCAACATGAGTTTTGTTTTTCTTCCGAAGGATTTTTTCAATAACGCCTTCTCCCAGATTTTTACCATTGTTATCTACAAGGATAACTTCTTTGCCTGCTTCGTAATCAAATTCTACAGGAAGGAAAAGCCAGTCTTTTTTCAGGTTGTATCCAAATATTGCTAAACCCGGACATTGGTATACGCAATCCATGCAACCTACGCACTTGTCAAAATCAATGTTTGGAACTGTACTGGTCGAGGTTTTTGTAATCGCTCCGTGAGGACAAGCAAATTCACAAGGGTTACATGCAAAACCATACAAACAGTCGATCAAAACAAATGGCTTTTCTCTTCTTTCTTTTGATGGCATGTACGGTTCTTCAAGAACCTTTAATGGATGTTGCTGGCTATCGATGTATTCTTTTGATAGAGCCAGATATTCATCGTAGTTAAAGCGTTTGCTAAGTTCTTGCATAATTTCGTATGCAGCCTGCTTGCCTCTTAATACAGCGCTGGTTCCTTCTCCAATCCTGGTTGCATCACCAACTCCAAGGCATCTTCTGCCAAACAATTCATAGCCTTTAATTAAAAGCTGATCGTCTGAAACCAATCCGGTGCATATGTTGATGGCATCAATTCCATCTATTACTTTCTCTGTTCCAGGGATGGGTTTGAAGTTTTTACTCTCAGCAATTACGGCTCCGGTAATTCCTGTGTAATCCTCATTTGGAATAGCCTTGAGTAATAAATGCGATAAAACTACAGGAATTCCCAGTCTTCTTACTCTGTTTGCTTGTACAGGAAAACCTCCTTCATGTGGCATGGCTTCAACAATGGCTTTTACATTAGCACCTGCCTGCTTTAGCTGGTATGATGTAAGATAACCTATATTTCCAGCACCAACAGTCAATACATTTTTACCCAGCAAGGTAAATTCATTGTTCATCATTTTCTGAACAACAGCCGCTGTATAAACACCCGGTACGTCATCGTTTTCAAAAGTAGGCATAAAAGGAACAGCTCCTGTTGCTACGATAAGAAACTCGGAATCAATATAATATATCTCTTCTGTTTCGATATTTTTAATTGCCAGTCTTTTGCCTTCTAAAATATCCCAAACGGTACTGTTCAGGAAAATTCCTTCATGATCATCACCAGCCAGACTGGTAGCAATATCAAAACCTCTGAGACCTCCATACTTTTTTTCTTTTTCGAAAAAGAAAAACTGGTGGGTTTGCATAGTGAATTGTCCACCAATTTTATCATTATTGTCAATAACAATATTGGGAATGTTGTTTTCTTTCAGTATTTCTCTGGCTGCCAAACCTGCAGGACCAGCACCAATAATTGCTACCTGTGTTTTATAAACCTTTAGTTTTTTATCTTTTTCTGAGCTTCGGTATTCCGGTTGGTAATCTTTTGGAATTTCTGTAACATGCTTAACATTGTCAACTTTTGTTATACAGATTCTTTGAATTCTGCCATCAACCAACATTTCGCAAGCGCCGCATTTTCCTATTCCACACTCAAGACTTCTGTTTCTGTCATCCAGACTATGACTGTGCACAGGGTGCCCTGCCTGATGTAATGCTGCCGCAATTGTTCTTCCTTTTTCTCCAACTACTTTGATGTTGTTATATGTAAATTCAACAAGATTTTCTTCCGGTATATCCAGTATTGGATGCTGTTTTATCTTCTGCATAATCCAGTTTTTATATTGCTTTGTGTATTTATATTGATATTTCTAACAAAGCTCCTAAGTTAAACAGCTTCTTGAATTTGTAAAATGATATTAAACAGGTTTAAAAAAAATGATGTTTTTTATTGAATGAATTATTTTATCTTAGATGTAAATATTATTCTAATTGATAGTCGCAATTAGAGCATGTATTAATATTTAGCTAAATATTGAAAATGTTTTAAACAACATGTGATATATCAGAACGAAATTTATATTTGTTGCGTAATAAATAATAAAGCTCTATTATGTTTAATGGCCAGTTTAAAATTTTAGCAATTCTTACTCTGCTGGTCTTCTTTGTCTTTTTTTCAAAACTTTATTCACAGGATTGTACAATTCTATCAAAGGCAAATGATATTACACCGGATGGTTTGTGCGCCCCTGTTAGTCTTAGTTGGGAGGTAACATACACCGGAGTAAATAATGCAGGAACGCTTGTTGAGTTCCAGTTTGACTGGGATGATGGGAATGCCGTGGAAATTGTCAATGCTAACGAAACAAGTCCTGGGGTATTTACATATACAATTTCACATACATATCCTGAAGATGGTCCTCAGTGTAATTATAATCCAAATGTTATGCTGATTGTGGATGGTACAATTTGTTCCAGTTCATTACAGGAGCAAAATGTAACCGTTTGGGATGTTGATGATTCCAATGGTGGTCATTTGATGATTGACCCGGTACAGTATCGAATTTGTGTGGGAAATGATGGTACTGTTACTTTTGTTGATGCAAGTCTTTGGAACTGTGTTCCTCCTGAAGAAACAGATGTTCCTAATGGATATGGAAGATGGACGCAGTGGATTTATGGAACCAATAATGGAGCGGGAAATTTTATTGGAAATGTAGAGGTGGATGGTGTTGTTCAGGCCTACCCATATTGGGGTGCTGTTGATTTTTATCCAGCCGTTGTTTATGGTCCCTTTGCTCCAAATGGAATAAGTTTGCCATGT
>PKSZ01000711.1 GCA_002869425.1 Marinilabiliales bacterium | reverse complement strand
TACTCACAACTTCATACATCTGATAGTTCTCTCTGTTTTGTTAGGGAATCCGGTACCGGACCAAAGTTTTCCAGCATTCGGTACAGCAACCTTAATATGGAAATTTTACCAAAATGTAAAGAGTCAGGAGCTTTACCTTCTAGTTCCAATTCTGAGTATTATGCATGGGTTTGCGAAGTGGGAAAAGAAGTGAAAATAATGATGGCTAAAATCACAGACTACGATAAGGAAGAAATGTATATCGCATCCTATGATTTAAAATTTCATTCAAATGGAAAATACAAGATTTTTAAATTGTCGCTGGATGGAAAATTCTTGTACACTTTTGTTACAGAAAATGAAAAGGTAAAATTCAAGGCTTTTAAAAATCCATTTATTGAATAACGGATTCAATCGCTTTGCTTGCAGATTCATATGGGATCTCATGTGCTTGGCGAATTCATCACAAGTATTGCCGCAATTGAAGGTCTTTTGGCTGTTAAGTTCTGGAATATTAGTTATGTAGATGCAGCTGCAGCACTGATTAGTTCTTTGGTGATTTTAAAGTGGTCTTTTGGTATATTAAAAAGCTCAGGAAAGGAGCTGATCCCTTTTTATGATTGGCAATTATGTAGATTTATGTTGTGGTCTTTAATTGAAAAATGCATTCGAAGAAGGAAGGTAAAATCAATACAGTAGAATGACTGTAATTTGCGATTATAATGATAAAGTTTACATTTGACTCAAGCTTTGTAAAAATTGGCGAATGAAAAAAGTACTTATATTCAACGGATCTCCAAGAAGGTCTGGTAATACATCTGCAATGGTAAATAGTTTTACCGAAGGTGCAAAAAATAATACATCTCGGATAGAAAGCCATTATGTGGATGAATTAAATTTGAATTACTGTACTGGTTGCTTACGATGCAATATGATTGGTCGGTGCGGACAAAGGGGAGATGACTGGGAAAACATAGCAGCTAAAATAGATCAGGCAGATATATTGGTTTTTGCCAGTCCTGTGTATTTTCATCATGTTACGGCGCAATTAAAAAAATTGCTGGATAGATTTCGGTCTTTTGTTCATGTTCAGATTACAGAAAGTGGCATTGTTCATACACCTGTAAAGATGTGGAATAAAGAAATAGTTTGTTTGTTAAGTATGGGCTCTTCCGATCCTGATGAAGCAAAACCCATAGAGGATTTGTTTACATTTATCTTATCCTACATGTCGCCCGGAAAGAAAGTACACAGCATTAAAGCAACCCGATTGGCAGTAAGCAATCAAATTTTAAAAACATCTGAAGAGCTGGAGCAACTTTATAAGGGATTGAAAATTCCTTCTGAACTGGCTTTGGTGGATGCAAGAACAAACCAGATTACTCTGAAAAACTGTTTGCAGCTTGCTAAAAAACTCACAGAATAATCCTTTGTGAAAATAATAATACTCGCTATAAAGGTATTGGGTAATTGAATAGTTGTTTATAGATTTGCATCAGTACTAACATTAGCAACATTATAGTTATGCCTTCAGGAAAGAGACTTAAGTTTTTGGATCGCTATCTTACACTTTGGATTTTTTTGGCCATGTTTGTTGGTGTATTGTCAGGCTATTTGTATCCTGAAATTGCAACTTTCTGGGAGTCAATGAAAAGTTCCCCTGACAGTACAACCAATATTCCCATAGCATTGGGTTTGATTGTTATGATGTATCCTCCCTTGGCTAAGGTTAAGTACGAGGAATTGGGAGATGTTTTTAAAAATGCAAAAGTTATGGGATTGTCACTGGTGCAAAACTGGATTATTGGACCGGTTCTGATGTTTTTACTGGCAATATTGTTTTTTAAACTGTTTCCCGGAGAAAACAATGCCAATTTGCCATACATGTATGGAATTATTTTAATTGGTTTGGCACGATGCATTGCAATGGTTATTGTGTGGAATGATCTTGCTAAAGGAGATACGCAGTATGCTGCAGGTCTTGTTGCTTTTAATTCTGTTTTCCAGGTACTGTTTTTTTCTGTATATGCTTATTTTTTCATTGCTGTTCTTCCGGGTTGGTTCGGCATTCCCACAAACAGTGCTGTTGAAAAAATAACCATTGCCCAGATTGCAAAAAGCGTATTTATTTATCTCGGAATACCTTTTATTGCTGGCTTTCTTACAAGGTTTATATTAATCAGGGTAAAAGATAAAAAGTGGTATCATACCAAATTTGTACCCAAAATAAGTCCCTTAACCTTGATTGCTCTTTTATTTACCATTTTGGTAATGTTTTCATTAAAAGGAGAGTACATAGTTAAAATACCTCTGGATGTGGTTTTGATTGCCATTCCGCTACTGGTATATTTTCTTATCATGTTTTTTGTTTCTTTTTTTATGAGCAAGAAAGTGGGAGCAAGCTATGAACAGGCAACAACTTTATCTTTTACAGCTGCCAGCAATAATTTTGAACTTGCAATTGCAGTTGCCATTGCAATATTTGGAATGAATTCAGGAGAGGCATTTACTGCAGTAATTGGCCCACTTGTAGAAGTCCCGGTTATGATTGCTTTGGTTAATGCCGCATTTTGGTTTCGCAAAAGGTATTTTAACCCAAAATAATACGTTTATCGGGTTATAAACCTTATCTTCGAACCAATGATGCAGCTGGATAATTTTTTCTCACAAGTCAGACAGGATTTCAGGCTTATTTTAACGCTGGGCTTTGGTGTATTTCTGTTTGTACTGTTCTTTCAACCTTTTACACTTAATCATTTCGACTTTAATAATCATTTATTATTGATATCTGGTTTGGCAGCCATTGTGGTACTCAGTATTATATTGTCAAGAAATACTTTCTTTCTTGGTTTACATAACAATAAGCAGTTTTTAAGCAATCCATTTGGTTATTTATTAGAAGGCGTAAGTCTTACAGCCTTAAGTACTCTTGGATTTGTTTTTTATCTGCTATATGTGGGAGATATAGCTATTACTTTTTATATCGTTTTTAAAATCGTTTTAATCAATTCAGCTGTAACGGTAATATTGAAAATAAATGATGCATTCTTATGGCTCAAAGCAAAGAATAAAGAACTGGAGAAAGATATTGAACTGATAAGCAGTAAATAGCCCGATGTAAATGAAGAAGAGCCTTTTTTACAACTTCATTCAGATACCTATAATGGCGATTTGAGGTTGAAGCCATCAGAAATTGCTTATTTCGAATCTGCCGATAATTATGTTGAAGTAGTGTATTATGATCAACAGGAAGTGAAGCGGAAGTTGATTAGGAATACAATGAAAAATATTGAGATATTGCTCAGTGCTCACCCTCGGTTTATCCGCTGTCACAGGAGTTATATTGTAAATTTACATCGCGTAAAGGAGTTAAATAAAAATCACACTTCCAATTGGTTGTCTTTAAAGGAAGCAGAAGTTAAAATCCCTGTATCCAGACAATATCTGATTAAGTTAAAAGAGTCCTTGCAGTAAGGTTTTTGTGGTGGCTGACATTCACCACTCCTGATTATCATTTTCCTGTCATAAAGCCTATTAATCCCTAATTCCATTAAGGTTATCCCTTATTTTTTTTTTCTGTTTTAGTTATGAATATAATTGCAGAAAATAAATTGAACAATGAAAGTTTTATTGATTTATCCGAAATATCCTGAGACGTACTGGAGTTTTAGTCATGCCTTGCGTTTTATATCTAAAAAAGCAGCAGTTCCTCCTTTAGGTTTAGTTACTGTATCAGCATTACTGCCTGATTATTGGGAAAGAAAACTTATTGATATGAATGTTGAGCCATTAAAAGATAGTGATCTGGAATGGGCCGACTATATTTTTATTAGTGCAATGTATGTGCAGAAAGCATCAGTTCATGATGTTTTGAAGCAAACAGAAAAGTTGAATAAACCAATAGTTGCAGGAGGTCCTTTGTTTACACAGGAATATAGTAATTATCCGCAAATAAACCACTTTATTCTCAATGAGTCAGAAATTACTATGCCGCAATTTCTGGATGATTTAATTTCTAACAAACCATTGAAGAAGGTTTATAATACTGAAGATTTTGCCAATATACAAGAGTCTCCGATTCCTCACTTTCATCTACTGAAAAAGAAGGACTATGCTTTTATGAATATACAGGTGTCCAGGGGCTGTCCCTTTGCCTGCGATTTTTGTTAAATAACCTCATTATTAGGTCATAAGGTAAGGTTGAAAACTGTAAATCAGGTGTTAAATGAGTTAGATGCTCTTTACGATATCAACTGGAGAGGACATGTTTTTATTGTGGATGATAATTTCATTGGCAACAAGAAATTCGTAAGAGATGAACTATTGCCTGCCATGTATAAATGGGCCAAAGAGCATAAATTTCCATTTACTTTTAATACACAAACTTCTATAGATCTTGCCGATGACAAGGAAATTCTAGACTTAATGGTAAAAACAGGATTCGATTCTACGTTCATTGGAATTGAAACACCCGACGAAAATGCACTTACTGCATGCAATAAAGTGCAAAACAACAATCGTGATATGGTAGAAAGTGTTCATGCCATTCAGAAAGCTGGCTTACAGGTATCCGGTGGATTTATTGTTGGATTCGACAGCGATTCCTCTTCAATTTTTAATAGTCAGATAGAATTTATTAAAAAAAGTGGTATTGTTTCAGCGATGGTTGGTCTTTTAAATGCACCCAAGAATACAAAATTATATGAGCGAATGGAGGCAGAAAACAGACTTACCGAAGATGCAACGGGGGATAATACCGATATGACTATGAATTTTGTTCCCAAAATGGATAAAGAGCTATTACAGGAAGGGTACAACAATATTTTGCAGAGCATTTATGAAATCAAACCATATTACCAGAGAATCAGACAATTTCTAAAGCATTATAATAAAACTTCAGGAAATTTCGGTTATCTGGACAAAAATAAAATATTGGCTTTCTTTAAAACGATTTTTATCATGGGAATCAAGGAGAAAGGAAGAGGTGAGTACTGGAAATTGCTTTTTTGGTCTCTTTTTCATAAACCATCTGCTTTTGTTCATGTAATGACGCTAGTTGTTTATGGTTATCATTTTAGAAATATTTTCAACGTAAGATAAATACAGCATTTCGTTTGATAAATTGCATAATTCAGTTTTTTACTGAGTAAATTAACTAGGTGTTTTATCTAGTAATAATAGCCTTTTTTTAAGTATAATTGAATGATTGTTATCTTTGTATTATGAAGACTACTGGTATTGGTACTTTTTATTTATTCATTGCAGGGATTTTATTAAATGTGCTGTTTTACCAATCACAGCTTTTTGCCCAGAATCCCTACTTGGGTAGATATGCTGATACTGTTAAAATTGGATCAGAGTTGAATTATCCTCCTTTTTGCATGGTTGATGAAGATGGAGAAGCAATAGGTTTTTCGGTTGATTTATTCAAAGCTTCAGCAAAAGAAGTAAACCTTAAAATCAACATTAAAGTTGCACAATGGAATGTGCTAAAAGAAGATTTGGCTGAAGGGCATTTGGATGCACTACCTTTGGTTGGCAGATCGATCGAACGAGATAGTTTGTTTGATTTTACTTTTCCATATTATACCATGCATGGAGCTATTTTTGTCAGAAGTGATTTTAATGAATTTCTAACTGAAGAAGATTTACAGGGAAGAGAAATCGGGGTTATGGAAGGAGACAATGCACACGATTTTTTAATAAAAAAGGGTTGTGTAAATATAAAAACGGCTCCTACATTCAGGGAGGTCTTTGAAAATTTATCCAAAGGTAAATATGATGCTGTTGTTGCACAGAAATTGATGGGAATTGAACTTTTGGAGAAACTACATATCGAAAATGTAAAGCCATTACCCTTTATGTTGAAAGGATTTAATCAGGATTTTGGTTTTGCAGTTAAGAATGGAAACAGCG
>PKSZ01000455.1 GCA_002869425.1 Marinilabiliales bacterium | reverse complement strand
TGACAATATGATGCCTGACTATAACTGATTGAAGGATCGTCTTCTTCCAGTACACTTACTGTGTATATTGAGCTATTCGGACAAGTTCCGGAAGTCGTATATGTGACAACATAAGGCCCCCCAACTGTAGAAGCAGATAAATCAATCTGACCAGTTGATGTGTTGCTTAACACCAATCCTGCAACAGTTGAAAAAGAGCCACCAGATGTACCTGATATTGTGGCTACAGGATCAGTATCTTCCTGACAAAAACTATTCGATGAATATGAAAAGGCAGGATTATCTTCAGCAATAATACTTAAGCTAAATGTTTCACTATTTGAACAAACACCAGGACTTGTATAAGTTATTGTATAAGGTCCTCCTGATGTGCTGGCTGACAAATCTATTTCGCCTGTAGATGCATCCACAAATACAATCTCTGGATCAGCAATAAATATTCCCCCGGAAACACCCGTTATTGTCGGTATAGGATCGGTAGCTCCCTGACAATAGGTTGCAGAAGAATAATTGAATGAAGCATCCTCTTCTTCCGTTATACTAATCTGATAAACAGAAGAATTAGTACAAGTTCCCGGCGTTGCATAAGTAATATCATAAGGCCCTCCAAGTGTACTTGCTGACAAATCGATTACACCCGTAGCAGCATTGATTACAACACCTGCCGGTGCAGTATAAGTTCCACCTGTGGTACCCAAAACTGTTGGGATAGGATCTGCATCACCCTGACAATAAGTATTTGATGAATATGAAAAAGAAGGGTCTTCTTCTGCGCTAACCGTTACATTAAATGTAGACGAATTGGCACAAGTACCAGCGGTTGTATAGGTTACTGTGTATGGACCGCCAACTGTACTGGCTGACAAATCGACCAATCCAGTAAAAATATTACCAAGAACTATTCCTGCAGATGCAGAAAACATCCCTCCTGAAGTACCTGAAATCGATGGTAATGGATCTGCATCTCCCTGACAAAAGATATTGGATACATAAGAAAAGGAAGGATCATCTTCTTCTATTAGAGATATATCGAAAGTAGATGAATTCGGGCATGAGCCTGCTGTTGTATATGTAATTGTATATGGACCTCCTGCGTTACTGGCAGAAAGATCTATTTGACCAGTTCCTGCATCCAGAAAAGTAACTCCCGCCGGACCACTAAAAACACCACCAGTTGTTCCCGTTATTGTAGCCAATGGATCCACACCGCCCTGACAATAATTAGGATGTGAATAAGAAAAAGTTGCATCATCCTCATTTGCAATAGTTAGATTGAAAATTTGAGACTGAGGACAAGTTCCATTGGTTGTATATGTAATTGCATAAGGACCTCCTGTTGAAGAAGCGGAAAGGTCAATTTCTCCAGTTGATGCATCTATAAAAACAATTCCTGCTGGCGCTGAAAAACTTCCACCAGGAGTTCCTGTTATTGTTGGTGTTGGATCGCTACCTGTAGGACAATAAACTGCAGATGCATATGTGAATGAAGGATCATCCAACGGAATAATTGATAGCTCCATATTATCTGTAACTGAACCGCATGGTCCTAAAGGATCATCAGTGCTTGCAGTTAGAGTAACCAAACCATCTGAAATATCTTGCGCTGAAGGTGTATAGACAGCATGCAAAGCATTTTCATTATCGAATGAACCTGTTCCTGAAGAAGACCAACTTATTGTACTTGCACTACCCCCTATAGTTCCGTTGGTTGTATAATCATCACCCGCACAAATATCATCATCCAGGCCTGCACTCACTGTTGCTATAGGCACAATATCCACAACCAATTCATCTTCATCAGCAGGGCAACCCCTGTTTTCTGTTGAAGTTAAAGTTAATGTAACTGTCCCATTAGATATTTCTGCTGCCGTGGGAGTATAATCGGTAGATAAATCTTCATTGGAAGGACTATAAGCACCATTCCCTCCTGACCAGATACCTCCTCCTGCTTCCAAAACAGACCCGGACAAAGAAACAACCGGGTTACTAACACAAACCGTTTGGTCATCACCAGCACTAACATTTATGGGAGAATCGAATTTAACGACATTAACTGTATCGTAAGCAGAACCACAATTTGTAGTATCCATTACCTTAACCCAAAAATCACCGGTTGTTAATGCTGTAATAGATTGTGTTGTTGCACCTGTACTCCACAAATAACTGTATGGAGCGGCACCACCTGAGCCATTTGCTGTAAGAATTGTTCCTGTACCACCAAAACAAATGGCAGGATCCTGCGGATTGATTAGCACATCTATTGTAGTAATGAAGTATACCCGCGCTGTATCTCTTGTTGTATCCGTAACACAACCCGCAGCAGGTAAGCCGACAATTTCATAATCAATATAAGGAGGAAATGTATCGTCACCAGTAACAATTGTTGTATCGCAATTGCTGGAACAACTCAATGCACTATTGTATTCTCCAGAAACACCTGGATAAACAGAATTCCATGTAATAGAAGATTCCTGAAATCCGGTTGCCATCAATGTATCAATACATCCTTCTGAAACAGCAATATCACTGCTCACTTCAGTTTCCTGAACAGATTGAATCATAAAAGTGTTTTTATTGGCTCCCGGTTTACAAAAAACTATAGCATATGGCCCAACTCCATCAAGGCAAACAAGTTCATTTGCTGGTTTTGGATTTGGATCACAAGTAGTATTACCAAGATCCATTAGCTGCCAGGTAAGATTCTGTGGAACAGCGCCTTCTATAACAGAAAAAACAATACCATCGGCATCAGGATGAAGTGTTAAAATAAACTTTGCACACCGCACTGAATTTGGATAACTACAGCACTGACCAACACGTTGTACATTATCGAGACTCCATAGACTATCTGGGTTGCTTGATAAATCTACCGTAAAAACCGGCACATCATCATCACAAGGTCCATCCTGCCCAAGTGAACTAAACGAAAACAATAATGATAACACAAAAACTGCGATAAACAGCAAAGATTTTATACACTTCATGATGACAATAATTTTCCTAAATTGGTAAATAAAAGTACGAATAAACACCAGATACAAAAATTTCTGAATCTCGTTTAATTATTGTATATTAGCATATTACAAACCAAACCCGCGTTCATAATATGAAAAGAATCACTACGTTAACAATTTTACTGTGTTATTTATGGACAGGAATCGCAAACGGCTTATATTCACAAGCTAACACAGGTTTTTCGGGTATTAACCAAGACAATTTGCATGTTCACCATGATTATTTGGGAAAAGGTCAAAAAAATAAAAACGGAAATAATATTTTAAGTGAATCCACCAGATTATCAAGATGTGGATTAAACTACACATACTCATCAGTAAGGCTTGGTAAAAGAATGGAAAACTACCTTGGTAACTTTCCGGGAACAGATCAACCTGCTGAGCTTGTTATTAATAATATTCCTTCAGGAGCTAAAATAGCCAAAGCATATATTTATTTTTCAATTGCAGGTAAAGACACTATCTCTGAATTCAACCTGACAAACAGCAATGGTAGCTCCTACGATTTAACGGGTGTTTTAATTGGCAAAGTTGATCAAAATGCATGGAACTACGAAGCTACCTGTGCCTACAGATGCGATGTTAGCCATACAATTTCAGGAAATGGCACATACACACTTAGCGGATTACCTACAAGCGTCATAACCTCAGCTAGAGATACTGACGGCGCTTTGCTGATTATATATTATTATGAACCTGAAGCTGATTATATTGGAAATATATTGGTTCATGACGGTCTTATTTATATTTCCACCGAAACAAAGACGCATTCTATTTCCAACATGAATCTAAGCGAAGATACAATTATGGGAAAAGCATTTATGTTGGTTTCAGACTTACAAAATGCGGGTGGATCGCTTGTAAAAATGAACAACAGTGCCTATTATGCAATTCAGGAAGATTTCTTTGATTACGAGGAAAAGACAACAGTTTTTACTTCACAACAAACCGAATCTGTTTTTGGAGTTCAAAGTCCTTTTGACTATTGTAACCTGATACTTACTGGAATTTATTATCAATCGGAAAAAGACTCCTTGCTTGCGCCTGCTATTGAAAGAATTGGTGATACACTTTTTTCAGATACAGAGGGTATAGCATACCAATGGAACCGAAACAACCTACCAGTACCAGGGGCTATCAATTCAAGCTATCATCCGGTTATGGATGCAGATTATTCTGTTACAGTCTATAATGATAACTATTGTAGTTTTACAAGCAGTAATTATGCATTTGTAGGCATTCCGGAAATGGAAAAAACTACAGATTTTGATATTTATCCCTCAATAACAGATGGAGGTATATACATTGAAAATTCCTCATCAAAAAGTGCCAGATTGACCGTATTTAATGCTACGGGTAAAAAAATTATTTACAAAGAGATAGAACAGGGAAAGCAGGCTATAGACTGTAGAAACCTGCATAATGGGGTTTATCTTTTTGTAATTGAAACCAACAATAGTAAACTCACAACAAAAATAATCAAACAGTAATATGAAGACAACAATTTTGATATTTCTGTTTTCCCTCCTTATTATAGAGATTGGTTATGCTCAGTCTGAAAGAGATTACAGCAATGACTTTCTGGCAATAAAACATCAGCAAAAACAAAAAGTAAAATTTATGAAAGCTGGAAAAAAGATAAACTTCTGGCTGTATGGTGATGATGAGAAGCACAAAGGAAAATTTCGAGTCAAAGACGAAAATACAATTGTAGTAGACTCTATAGAGTTTCCAATTGAGAACATCAGGAAACTAGGTGGCAGAAGCACTGGGATGCAGATAGCTAAAATAATTGGAGGAACTGTAACCGGAGCAGGAACTATTTTTGGTGGAATTGGTATTTTAATGTTGAGAGATGCTAAAAACTCAAATGACGCCTGCGGTGGAGCCATTGTTATGATGATGGGTTATACTCTGGCAATTGTAGGAACAGCTGCCATTGTTATTGGAGGAATTCCTTTTGTGTTTAACAATCGCAAATATGATCTTGAAAACAAGTGGGAGCTTTCAACCATCGAAGCACTGCCACGAAACAGAAAAGCATTTTTTGAAAAAATTGAAAATCCTGAATAGAGCCTTTCAAGATTAATTACAAAGAACGGGGTTCCCTTCTATATCTTTTTCTTCGCCAAACCAAACGGTAGCAAAATTCTTATAGATGCCTATACCTATAGCTTTCCAATTGAGATCTTTCCACATGTTTTTATTTAAAATGACGTCATTATGAAACTTGCTGCTTTTCCATCCTGCCAGTGCTTTTTCTGCAGTAGCATTATCTCCGTATACTACAAATGCGTTTTCATAACCATAGCCTGTATAATTAGTTAATTCCATGGGTTTTTCCCACATGCAGGCATAAGTTGAAGCATCATAAGTCCTATAATCACATTGCAACCAGGCATGCGTTAATTCCTGTATACTGTCTGCCAACTGTATACAGTGTGCTTTGGCTACATAACTCAATGATTTCGATAATTTAATCTCAGGAAGATTCTGCTCTTTTCTATAATCATTAATCAAATTGTACAGTTTTTCTTCCTCTCCACTGATACAATGCTTTTTAAAATCCTGTGCCTGTAATGAAAAAGGAATTAGCAAAAGGATTATAAATATGTATTGAAAGTTCTTCATAAGCAGATACAAAAAGGGCTGTCAAGTTTCTGACAGCCCAAATGGTTTATTTTTACTTAATAGAACTTAAGTCGTCTAGATCCATAGATTGTGCTACTTCCTTTACAAAATATGTATTCTCTTGATCATCTGCCTCTATTGTAAGCAAAAAGCGAGAACCAATGCCCAATACAATATTTGCATCCTTGTTAACTTTATCATACACTTCCCAGCCTTTGATTCCATTATCCAGCTTTAAAGGACCAGCCTTTTCTTCGTTAGTATC
>PKSZ01000577.1 GCA_002869425.1 Marinilabiliales bacterium | reverse complement strand
ATTCCGAATTGAGTACGTTGTATATTTTAATGGTGCTTGATAGTGTTGATTTCCCGTCGTAATCGGTTTGACGTAGTCTGTAATAAGAAATATTTTTGTATGGATTATTGTCTGTGTATGTGTACGTAATACTTGAGTTTGAATAACCGGCTCCGGCTACCGTACCCAGAACAATGAATTCTTTTGCATCCTTAGATTTTTCTATGGTAAAATAGTTATTATTGCATTCAGAAGCAGTTTCCCAGATTAACATATTTTCTAATCCACTGGGTTTTCCTTCGAATCGTGTAAGCTTTATTGGAAGAGCACCTGAAATATCATGAATGCTATCAGAGGGTAATTTGCGATTAAAAAATATAACTTCACCAATCTTACCATCCCATCCTCCATTGCCTGTAAGGCTTCCATCTTTAGGCCCCTTGCCAATCAGTATTTTCTGAACATTTGAGATAACGTTACTAAACGGATTATTTGATGAATCACTTACTTCACCATCGATGTATAGGTATAATTTTTCTCCTCTCTCCCAAGCCAGAGTTAATACTTGTCTGTCAGTAGTTTGAGTATTTGCTTGCGATTCAACCTGTTGGTTTGCGTTATTTCCAACCATCCCCGTCTTGAGGCAGTTATTTCTGCCTGTATTGGCTCCTACATTGTCATATCTAAGGCAAATATTGTCGTCGTTTCCATCCGGGTTTTCGGAATCCAGAAAGCCTTTGTCTGTACCAATCAGATCAGATTTTACTACGATAAATATTGAAAATTCGTCTAGACCGTTAAGCTCGTTTTTTACAGCTTCATTTTGTAAAAAGTCTCCGGGAGTAAAATCAAGATATCTTAATCCTCCATCATTAACAAGGCTTGGTCTATTGTTGTTGTAGTTATTTTCAAAAATATAGCCATTGCCAGTTATATCGTGCCATTCATAAATGTCATCTCCTGGTTGTGCAGGATTGCCCAAGGCATTATATGCGCCTGTATCCGGACTTAACCACATAATTAGATTAACGTGGTTAGCGTCGAAAGGATATTGAGCATTTGTACAATAAGTCAATACTAAAGTTGTTATTATGAGTAGAGTACGCTTCATTTATTTTTAATGACTAACAAAAATATGCAAAAATCTTAAATAATGTATCTGATTATACGCCTTTAGGTGTGAAAAGTTTCTGAAAACCTTTGGTTTATTTAAAAATATTTACGGCGTCCTTTGTTTGTTGATTTATAGAATGATGTAACAATATTTAAAAATTAACGTTTATTATTAAAACCCAATAGCAATAATTTGTAGATTTGTTTTATGCGATTTGTGATTACAACCTTATTGATTGTTTTTGTTTTTTCTGCTTTTGCTCAGGAGGATGAATACTATAATCCGGAATATAAATCTTTATATGGCAGAACACAAAAGGCTACATCTTTTCTTGATTTTAGCAGGATTGATGTATCCATGCAGGCAGGAGCCTCGGTTGGGATATCTGGATCCGGAACAAATTATTCTACTTATTTGGCACCTACCATTCGTTATAATCTTTCAGAAAGGTTAAGGCTAAATGTTGGAATTATGGCTGTAAACACCACCTTTAATTCACCTGGATTATTGTTTGCGGAGTCGGGAGTTGTTGATTTTTCGGGCAATCTTACACGGAATATGGTTTTTGTGCAGGGAGAATATGATCTAACAGAAAAGATAAGTATCAATGGGGGTGTTTATTATGAAACCAATCGGTTTGGTTCAGAAATGAATGCCAATCAGTTTAATATGGGAAGAAAAGTATTTGTTTTTGGTGCAGATTATAAAGTAGGAGAACACAGCTCGATTGGTGTGCAAATGCAAGTTTCAGAAGGACAATCACCATTTATGCCCGTCAGAGGGAGGCCTGCGCCGTATAATTTCTTTTGGTAATTAATCAAGCTTCAGTACAGCGAGAAAAGCTTGTTGAGGAACTTCTACGTTTCCGACCTGACGCATTCTTTTCTTTCCTTTCTTCTGTTTTTCCAGCAATTTTCTCTTTCTGGTAATATCTCCACCGTAACATTTTGCTGTAACATCTTTTCGAACAGCCTTTACAGTTTCACGGGCAATAATTTTAGAGCCAATGGCTGCCTGAATTGCAACATCAAACTGCTGACGAGGGATTAGTTCTTTAAGTTTTTCACACATTCTTCTACCAAAAGAATATGCATTATCAAAATGGATAAGAGTTGAAAGGGCATCAACAGATTCCCCGTTTAACAATATATCCAGCTTAACCAGTTTGGCTGGTTTATAATCGCTGTAATAATAATCAAAAGATGCATATCCTTTGGATATACTTTTTAATTTATCGTAAAAATCAAAAACAATTTCAGCCAAAGGGAGTTCAAATGTTACTTCAACCCTGTCGCTTGTAAGATATACCTGATTGATTAATGTTCCTCTTTTGTCAATGCATAAATTCATTACAGCTCCAACATAATCGGATTTAGAAATAATCTGAGCTTTGATGTAAGGTTCCTCAATTACTTCAATATAATTTGCATCAGGTAATCCAGAATGATTGTGAACTTCAATAATTTCTCCTTTTTTTGTAATTACTTTATATGAAACATTTGGTACGGTTGTAATTACATTCATTTCGAATTCCCTGTCTAGTCTTTCTTGGATAATTTCCATATGCAGAAGTCCAAGAAATCCACAACGAAAACCGAAACCCAATGCTGCTGAAGATTCGGGGATAAATGTTAGCGAAGCATCATTAAGCTGAAGTTTTTCAATGGATGCTCTTAAATCTTCATAATCGTCGGCATCTACAGGGTAAATACCTGCAAAAACCATTGGCTTTACTTCTTCAAAACCCTCTATTGCAATTTTACTGGGATTTTCAACATGTGTTATTGTGTCACCTACTTTAACTTCTTTCGATGTTTTGATGCCACTGATAATATAACCTACATCCCCTGCAGCGAGTTTGTCTTTTGGATGCATAGTGAGCTTGAGCACTCCAATTTCATCGGCATTATATTCTTTTTCTGTTGCAATAAATTTAACAAAATCTCCTTTTTTTATTGTTCCGTTCAGAACTCTGAAATAAGCAATAATACCTCTGTAAGAATTAAAAATTGAGTCAAAAATCAGAGCCTGAAGAGGTGCATTGGGATCTCCTGAAGGTGCTGGTATTTTTTCGACGATGGCTTTTAAAATTTCATCGACACCCATTCCAGTTTTACCGCTGGCTTCAATTATATCGCTTCTATCGCATCCGATGAGATCTTCAATTTGATCTTTAACATCATCTGGCATTGCATTTGGAAGATCCATTTTATTGATAATGGGAATGATTTCAAGATCATGCTCAAGAGCAAGGTACAGATTTGAAATGGTTTGTGCCTGGATTCCCTGTGTGGCATCCACAATTAGCATAGCTCCCTCACATGCAGCAATTGATCTGGACACCTCATAAGAAAAGTCTACGTGTCCCGGTGTATCAATAAGGTTTAGTTTATACACAACATTATCGACTTCATGGTCCATTTGAATGGCATGACTTTTAATGGTAATCCCTCTTTCTCTTTCCAGATCCATATTGTCCAGAACCTGTTCCTGAAGATCTCTATCGGAAACAGTTTTTGTTTTTTGAAGGAGCCTGTCAGCCAAAGTGCTCTTACCATGGTCGATATGAGCTATAATGCAAAAGTTTCTAATGTTTTCCATGCATAAACTTGTTGAACTTGCAAAGATATTGAATTAGTGGAAATATAATAATGAAAATGCAGAATAAGGAGATTATTGTGCCGGGATGAAAAAAGAAAGAGGTAACTGCAAGCAGATACCCCTTTTCTAGAATAATATATAGGGACGTTGATTGCTTACATCATTCCGCCCATGCCTCCCATTCCGCCCATACCTGGAGCTCCGGCTGGCATCATAGGTTCGTCTTCCTTAATGTCTGCAATAACGCATTCAGTTGTAAGGAGCATACCTGCAATAGATGCTGCATTTTCAAGAGCAATACGGGTTACTTTGGTTGGATCAATTACACCAGCATCAAAAAGATTTTCATACTTTTCGAGTATTGCATTGAAGCCAAAATCACCTTCTCCATCTTTCACCTTTTGTACAACTACAGATCCTTCGATACCTGCATTTTCAACAATTCTGCGTAATGGTTCTTCGAGTGCTCTTTTAACGATTGCAATACCTGTTGTTTCGTCGTCGTTATCACCTTTTAGATTTTCAAGACTAGCAATGGTTCTGATATAGGCAACGCCACCACCAGCAACGATTCCTTCCTCAACGGCTGCTCTTGTTGCACTTAAAGCATCATCAACGCGGTCTTTTTTCTCTTTCATTTCAACTTCTGTAGCAGCACCTACATAAAGAACAGCAACACCACCAGCTAATTTAGCAAGACGTTCCTGTAATTTTTCTTTATCATAGTCTGATGTTGACTTTTCAATAGCTGCTTTGATTTCATTCACGCGAGCCTTAATGTTATCTTTACTACCAGCACCGTTTACGATGGTTGTATTTTCCTTGTCGATAACAACTTTTTCTGCTCTACCCAACATATCAAGTGTTGCGTTTTCTAGTTTAAGGCCTCTTTCTTCTGTAATTACAGAACCGTCAGTAAGAATAGCTATATCCTGAAGCATTTCTTTTCTTCTATCGACAAATCCAGGAGCTTTAACAGCAGCTACTTTTAATGATCCTCTCAAGCGGTTTACGACCAATGTTGCCAAAGCTTCACCTTCTGTATCTTCAGAGATAATAAGAAGAGGTCTGCCTTCTTGAGCTGCCGGTTCAAGAATTGGCATAAGATCCTTCATGGTAGAGATTTTCTTATCTGTAAAAAGGATATAAGGATCTTCCAGAACTGCTTCCATCTTTTCAGTGTCTGTGATAAAATAAGGAGAGATGTATCCTCTGTCGAATTGCATACCTTCAACAACTTCAACTGAAGTATCTGTTCCTTTTGCTTCTTCTACAGTAATAACGCCTTCTTTTTTCACTTTAGACATTGCTTCGGCAATTAACTTACCAATTGAGCTGTCGTTGTTGGCAGAAATGGTAGCAACCTGTTCTATTTTTTGGTTGTCGTCACCTACTGTTTTTGACTGAGCCTTTAGATTTTCAATAACTGTATTTACGGCCTTGTCTATTCCTCTTTTCAGATCCATTGGATTGGCTCCTGCTGTAACATTTTTTAAGCCAACGTTAACAATTGATTGAGCAAGAACAGTGGCGGTAGTAGTACCATCACCAGCGTCGTCATTTGTTTTAGATGCAACTTCCTTAACCATTTGTGCACCCATATTTTCAAATTCCTCTTCGAGTTCAATTTCTTTTGCTACTGTAACGCCGTCTTTGGTTACCTGAGGGGCTCCAAATTTCTTATCGATAACAACATTACGACCTTTAGGTCCCAGAGTTACTTTTACTGCGTTGGCAAGTGCGTCAACACCTTTATTCAGCTTATCTCTAGCTTCTATATCAAACTTAATTTCTTTTGCCATTTTACTATATTTTTTAAGGTTTTACAAATTGATTAAAGAACAAGTAATATATCGGATTGATCCATGATCAAATAATCTTTTGAATCGATGTTTATTTCTGTACCGCTATACTTACCGTACAAAACAACATCACCTTCTTTTACTTCCATTTTAACATCGCCTTTATCGGAACCAACAGCTACAATTGTTCCTTTTTGAGGTTTTTCCTGAGCTGTGTCAGGAATAATAATTCCGCTAGCAGTTTTTGATTCTGCAGGTAGTGGCTCAACCAGTACTTTGCCGGCCAATGGTTTTCCTATTTTTGCCATATCTTTTTCTTTTGATTGGTTAGACAATTTAATTTACAAGACTTGCCTTTTCATAATTCATGCCAATAGGAAAAATAGGCATATTATGCGTTTCTGTACGACAAATT
>PKSZ01000457.1:5932-8129 GCA_002869425.1 Marinilabiliales bacterium | reverse complement strand
TTTATTCATGGAGACCCTAGTCTGGAATTTATGGACGAAAATCCTTCAGAGCATTACAAATATTACTGGCATGCAAAGACTGAAAAAGGAGGACGGATAATTAAATGTTCTATGGGCCTTTCTTTTTTATACATGCCTTTTTTCTTAATGGCACATGGATATGCTATTATCTTTGATTACAACACAAATGGATTTAGCAGTCCGTATCGCTTTTTCCTACTGATGAGCAGTTTGTTCTACTATGCAATAGGTTTGATATATTTGCGAAAATTCCTCAAGAATTATTTTAAGGATAAAATCATTGCATTCACACTGTTAAGCATTGCCCTTGGGACAAATATTATTTTTTATACTGCAGTAAGATCTTGTATGTCGCATGCATATACATTTAGTCTTTTCGCACTGTTTCTATATTTTTCATATAAATGGCATAAGAATCCATCCATAAAATCGACGATTATTATTGGACTACTAGCTGGATTAATCAGCCTTGTCAGGCCTACTAATCTGCTAATTATAATTGTCTTTGCCCTTTGGAATGTTCAATCGTTCACTGATTTCACACACCGAATTGTCTGGTTCGTTAAAAAATATCCTCTGATAATCCTTATGATTATATCTTTCTTACTGGTTTGGATTCCCCAGCTTTTGTACTGGAAGACAATCAGTGGTGATTGGTTTTTTTATTCATACCAGGATGAAGGTTTCTTTTTTACGAGCCCAGCCATAATTAAAGGTCTTTTCGGATTTAGAAATGGCTGGCTACTGTACACCCCTATAATGATTTTCGCTCTTGTTGGGCTTTTCTTTTTAAGAAAAAAATTGTCTATTTTTAGAGTTCCAATTATTGGATTTACAATACTTAACATCTACATTATCTTATCGTGGTGGTGCTGGTGGTATAATGGGTATGGAAATCGTGCTTTTATAGAATCATACAGCGTTTTATCCATTCCGTTGGCTGCGTTTTATACAAGAATTTCACAAAAAAGATGGCTTTCGGTTCTAATTGCCGGAATAGTTCTTATCCTCATTAGTCTGAACATCTTTCAAACATATCAGCGAAAAAAGGGAATTATGAGTTCCGACTCCATGACCAAATAAGCGTATAAGGCCATATTCCTGAAAACAGAAAAACAAGATAACATTAAATATTTGCTGGGAAAGCCTGACTATAATCTTGCAAAACAGGGCATTGATAAAATCATTAGAATAGAAAAGCCAAAGCTCGATTTGCATGGATACAAAAAAATTACGTGTAACGCAGAACACATTGCCAAATCAAAACATCATTTCTTTGTTCCTGAAAGTATTCTCTCTGTTTATGGTTTTTCTGGTGCAAACCAACAATGTGATAGCATATACAGAAATGGTAAATTTAGTATCATAACAAACAAAGAAACGCCTACTGGTTTTGAATTTCACCTTAACAAAGTTTTCATTGGCGAGGAATATTCTGTTAGTGTCTGGAGAAAATCGCAAGATAATTCGGGTAGCCTGAATATAATATCTTCTCCTCTTGAAAATCTAAATATCTCTATAAGTAAAGCTGTTTACAAAGACAAAAAAGGCTGGGAAAAACTGGAAGCAAAATTTTCTGTTTCAAAGGAAATTTCAACTGAAAAAATTACAATCTTTGTACAAAATAATAAGCCTTACAATGTTTATTTTGACGACATAAAAATTGAAAGAAAATCCAACTAAAACCATCAAGATGAAAAAACAACATTCTCTAATTCTTATATTAATAGCTTCTGCATTGCTTATCTCCTGTGGAAACAAAACAGAAAAAGCTACTGTTTCTGAACCCGTAAATAGCATTGAAGCTAAAGTATCCAGAAGTTTTCAAAGCTTTACAAGTATTACTTGTGGTGCAGAAGTAAAAGTGGAAGGAAGAGATAATAAGTTTATCCCTGAAGAAGTATTGCAAACTTATGGCTTTTACCAGGCTTCTAATCAAAGTGATAAAATTGCAAGATCGGGAAAGTACAGTGTGTTGGTAAACAGCGAGTCGCCTTATGCAATGGAGTTCTCTATTCCGAAAGCAGTGGCAGGAAACAAATACAAGGTTAGCGTTTGGAGGTATGGTTCAGAAGGAAGGGGAACATTGGTAGTATCAGCCAGCGATGCCAAAGAATTTTATCTTACAAAAACCAAAGCTATTGAAACAGATTCAACAGGTTGGGAGCTGTTAAGT
>PKSZ01000457.1:0-5913 GCA_002869425.1 Marinilabiliales bacterium | reverse complement strand
TGGGAAAAAAATCAAAGCATTTGTCATGAATACTGCCGAAGAAGATGTATACTTTGATGATCTGACAATTGAAATTTTACAATAATGAACAGGGTAATCATTCTTTTTCTAATTGCAATTTTATTTTTCTCTTGCAACCATTCAAAAACCAAAACAAACAAGGAGAAAGCCAAAGAAACATACACTTATTTCTTTGCCGGACATATATATCGTTGGTATACCCATGACAAGGTAGATAAACGTATTGAAAATCTTGATTATTCTCAATTTGACCAGGTTTGGCTTGGAGGTGACGTTTGTTCGCATCTTACTGAAAAAAAAGAAACCCTCTCCTATATTGACAGTATTTTTGATCTGAAGAGTGACAAGGTTCACTGGACATGGGGTAACCATGATGTTTTACACGGACACCATGAATGGATTACTGAAAAAACAGGCAAAGATTTGTATTACGCATCCAACTTCAATGGTATTACCTTATTAAATTTAAATACTAATATGGATAGCGTGTTTAAAAGTGATCAGGATAAATTCTGCCTTGAAACACAAAAGCAATATCAATTAATTAAAAATGTTTGTGATTCGATTACTAAATCAAGTCATCTTATAATTCTTACGCATAATATCTCATGGCACAATTATGCAAAAAACGCCAATACATACGCCAACCTGTTTAAGAATACAGGTTTTAGCTGCGATGTAAATCAAACCTTCGACAGCATTGTCTATCCTCACCTAAAAAAAGTGCAGGAAAAAGGAATTCAGGTTATTGGTATTGCTGGAGATAGTGGTCTTTGGGGAAAATACGGGCATTATACAGACGAAAATGGTATTCTATACTTGGCCTGTGGAATCAACAACTCAAAGTTGGACCATGAAAGTATACCGGAAGAAAAAAAACAGCAGGCACCCAAAGATAAAGTCTTGCTGTTAAAGCACAAACCCAAAGAAAAGCAAATCAATTTCTATTTTGCAGATCTTGATTCGCTATATGAAAGCCAAAGTGGAAAACAATAGTTATAAATATTTTTGCTAGTTTCGTTCTGCTTTAAAAAAATAAAATGGTATTTAGCAGCAGTATTTTTCTTCTCTATTTTTTACCTCTGTTTCTGGTACTCTACTATTTTTCAGACAGGTCATTTAAGAATACTGTTTTACTAATTGCCAGCATATTTTTTTACACATGGGGAGAGCCTTGGTTTGTATTCATTTTAATGACTTCAACATTTCTGGATTTCTTCATTGTACGTGCTCTTTACCAATCAAAAACAAAAAAACAAAAAAAAATATTCCTGGCCCTGAGCGTCTCTACCAATTTAGGTTTATTGATATTCTTTAAGTACGCCAACTTCTTTGTTGAAAATGTAAATACTATAATTGGTAGCTTTGGGATGGATGAGCTGGAATGGACTAAAATTGCACTGCCAATAGGTATATCTTTTTACACTTTTCAAACTCTTACCTACTCAATTGATATATACAGAGGCAAGCACAAACCGCTTAATAATGTTTTTGATTACATCATGTATATCATGATGTTTCCACAACTAATTGCAGGGCCTATAGTTAGGTTCAATGAAATTGCAGACCAAATTACGAATCGACAGGACAAAGAGACACTTGATAATAAGCTCACAGGATTTTATCGTTTTGTAATTGGTCTTTCAAAGAAAGTTCTTATTGCTAATGTAGTAGGTCAAAAAGCAGATGAAATTTTTGCCTTGAGTAACAATGATCTTTCAACATCTCTTGCCTGGATTGGAATACTGGCATATGCCATTCAAATCTATTTTGATTTCGCAGGTTATTCCGACATGGCTATTGGAATTGGCCGAATGATTGGGTTTAAATTTCCTGAAAACTTCAACAATTCATACATTTCCCAAAACATCAGTGAATTTTGGCGCCGATGGCACATTACGCTTGGAAGATGGATGAAAGACTATCTTTACATACCACTGGGAGGAAATAAAGTACAATCGAAGTTCAGGCTATATTTTAACCTATGGTTTGTCTTTCTTGTTTCGGGTTTATGGCATGGAGCAGCATGGAACTTTGTTATATGGGGTGCTTTTCATGGATTTTTCCTAATTTTAGATCGGTTATTTTTATTGAAATTTTATTCTTTCATCGGAAAATGGCCAAGTATTCTAATAACATTTATCATTACACTTGTTGGATGGGTTATTTTCCGGGCTGACTCATTTGATCAAATTGTTTTTTATACAGAAAAAATGTTTAGCTGGACAGAGAGTAATACATCCATTCTTTTCAGCAATCAATTTTGGACAATACTAACAGTTGGATTGCTTTTCTCATTTCTGACAGCCTTCGGATTTGGATTAAAAATTGAAAACTTCTTCTTTAACAGAGATAAATATAATGTTTCTACCAATATTATCTTATCCATTATTGTAATTATATTATTAACAATATCAATTAGTTCAATAACATCTTCTGGTTTTAATCCATTTATATATTTTAGATTTTAATGCAGAAAAACATAAAAAAAATATTACTTATTGTTTTAATTGGTGTCTTACTCATTCCAATGATTCAAAAAATTATTGGATTTGCAGAAACAGAAGATTTAGATGGGTATTTTGTTGAAACAAAAAATCCAGAATTAAGTTGGGACAAATGGATTGATGGCACATACCAAACAAACGTAAATCAATTTACTGAAGAAAATATTGGTCTGAGAAACATTTTGGTAAGACTTCATAATCAAATTAGTTATTCCATATTTAATGAAGCGAATGCTGCAGGTGTGGTTATTGGGAAAAACAATATTTTATTTGAAAAGGGCTACATTGATGCATATTTTGGAAGAGATTTTATTGGAAAAGACTCCATTAACAATAAAGCAGACAAACTACAATTTATTAATGAATGTTTAAACAATGAAGGTGTTAAACTACTTGTTGTTTTTGCTCCTGGGAAAGCCAGTTTTTTTCCTGAATCTATACCTGAAAAGTATAAGTCGGATACCCTATCAATTACCAACCATGAATATTGGCTAAAAGCGTGTAAAGATCGGGGTATTCCATTTATTGACTTAAATAGTTTATTCCCTCTCATAAAAGACACTGCCACTTACCCGCTTTATCCTGAATATGGAATTCACTGGAGTTTTTACGGAATGGCTTTGGGAATGGATTCAATCCTAAACTATTCTTCAAAAATGTTGGGTAAAGAATGCAGACACCTTAAATGGAATAAAATTGAAATCCCGGACACACTTAGAAAACCGGATTATGATATTGCAAAAGGGATGAATCTACTTTGGCAACTGGGTTATAAAAAAATGCCATATCCAGTATTTGAATTCAACAATAATGACTCTCTATATCATCCTAAAGTAATTAGCATAGCAGACAGCTATTACTGGCAGGTTATAAGCGCCGGCATTAATAGAAGAGTATTTGACATGGGAGGATTTTGGTTCTATTACAAAGATGCTTATACAAATGATGGTTATAAAAAAGTTAAAGATATCAAGGTTGTTGAAGAGCTTGAAAAACAAGACATTGTTCTTTTAATGGCAACTGAAGCAACTTTACATAAGTTTGCATTTGGTTTTATTGAAGATGTATATGAAAAATATAAGAATAAAATAGATAAAGAAAAGACAGCAAGCAATAAAGAACAAGAGGTCAATAAAATTATACGATCTATATTAGATAGTGAACAATGGAAAAAAAGCATTGAAAAAAAGGCAAAAGAAAAAAATGTTACTTTTGAAGAAATGCTAAAGCTGGATGCAGAATATATGTATTCACAGCAAAATAAATAATAATGCTTAAAAAAGTAAAAATTAGTAAAATAACAATCTGGCTCAGCCTGATTGTTTTATTAATTGTAACCCATAATATGGATAGGTGGGGAAAAGGAAGGGTACTTGAACATGATGTGTTACTTTATTATTACTATGTTCCTGCAACATTTATTTATGGTGATCTAAGCTTAAAATTTGTTGATGATGATCCTGCTTATTTTTACAAGTATTTCTGGGGTAAGAAACTAGATAATGGCAATCGAGTAAATAAAATGTCGATGGGAATGTCATTTTTGTACACACCCTTCTTTTTTATTGGTCATGGTGCAGCACATTTATTGGATTATAAAACGGATGGATATTCACGCCCCTATCAACATGCCCTGGGCTTGAGCAGTATTTTTTATCTTATTCTTGGTTTGTTCTATCTCAGAAGGGTATTAAAAAGATATTTTTCAGAATGGATTATAAGCTTTACCATCATTGCCATTGTATTTGCAACTAACCTGTTTCATTATGCTACAGACCAGCCTGCAATGACCCATGTGTATAGTTTTGCATTGTTTTCAATCTTTATGTACAAAACCATCCAGTGGCACGAAAAACAAAAAATTGGAACAGCCATTGTTATCGGCCTTTTAACCGGATTAATATCCCTAATCAGACCAACCAATATTATCATTATATTACTCTTTGTGTTTTGGAATGTTTATAACCTTACAAGTCTTAAAGAGAAGACAAGGCTATTTTTTAAAAAGTACCCACATATAATTATCATCATGTTAGGAAGTTTTCTGGTATGGCTTCCCCAGATAATATACTGGAAAATGATTACCGGAAGCTGGCTATATTACTCGTATGGAGATGAACCTTTCTATTTCAACAACTCACAAATTATTAATGGATTATTTAGTTATAGAAATGGTTGGTTGCTATACACTCCAATCATGATTATTGCCATCTTAGGTATTCCATTGCTATTTAGAAAGATTCGCGAATTTTCATGGGCAATTCCATTATTCTTTGTAATTAACCTGTACATTGTGTTCTCATGGTGGTGCTGGTGGTATGGTGGAAGCTTTAGCATCAGAGCACTCATTGAATCTTATGCTGTTCTTGCGATCCCTTTTGCACTGTGTTTAAAGCAAATAACTAAAATAAATATAGTGCTGCCAAAAATTTTAATATTCCTCCTGATTGGAACACTTTACGCTCAAGGCATATTATTTAGCATTCGCTATCATTATGGATCTGTACACTATGATTCAATGACAAAAGAAGCCTATTGGTACTCATTCTTTGATATTAAACCTCGTTCAGGGTTCTGGCCTTTACTTGAAAAACCAGATTATTTTTTATCAAAACAAGGCGTTTATGAAATAACCTGGAATAAAGATATTCTTGAACAGGAAAAAGATAAACCAATTAAAAGCCTTGAATATTACGAAGAAAAAATCAAGAGTGAACCAGGCCTATTAAATCCTGTAATTGAAAAAGCAAAGAAAAAGAATATCTATATCTATGAAATGATCAACCTTGATGCGCAATGGTATAGAAACCAGGATTCAATAAAATATTATCAAAATAAGTAGCTAATATCTAACTTCATTTTACATATCAGGAAGAAAAACCTTCAGTGAATCAGGATAAATCAAAAGATTATAAGCCTGAGGCTCAATGGTTCCTTCAATTTTAGGTTCTATATCAACAGAAATTGAACAATTATATTTGGGCTTCAATCTAAATTCAGCACAAGCATTCATTCCATCAAATGCAATCAACGAATCACCAAAAGTTGGTGAATACAAAATAGTGTCGAGATTTGATACCTGCATAATATTAACCAATGTTCTCGGTACCAAATCAGTATTCATGTTTCTTAACCATAAGGATATGTTGAAGACTGTATTGGTATCAGATATATTTATTTTGTATTCCTGATTTCCTTCCTGCATATTATCATCAAAATATACCATTGAATATTGATCAATATTCTCAATATTAAAATATTCTTTCTTCAAAGTATCAGCATCCATCCTTTGCTGAAAATCTCTTACATAAGCCTGATACTTTGCCTGCACTGTTTCTGGGTTCAAACTAAAAAACACACAGGAATCAATAGTCTCTATCTTATC
>PKSZ01000024.1 GCA_002869425.1 Marinilabiliales bacterium | reverse complement strand
TTTCTTCATAGATAAAATTCATCTCAGCATCTTCAATTTCGGGAAAAGCTTTGTCTCTTGTGGCAACAATTTCTTTTCCTTTTGGTATTTTCCAATCAATTTTCAGTGTTTTTGAATTAAAATTAATGCCTCTTTCAGCTTCAGGATTATAAAAATTATCACATTTATATAATACTACTGCTTTTGTGGATATTACAGAAAATCCATGTGCGAAACCTTTAGGTACAAGTAGTTGCAGTTTGTTTTCTGCAGTTAATTCAATAGAAAAACTTTTACCAAAAGTTGGAGAGCCTTGTCTTATGTCAACCGCAACATCCAGAATATTTCCTTCCAGTACTCTTACAAGTTTTGTTTGTGCAAATGGAGCCAATTGGTAATGTAGGCCTCGGATTACTCCAAATTCAGATTTAGACTGGTTATCCTGAATAAATTTATGTTTGATGTTGTTTTTGAAGAATTTATCTTCATTATAGCTTTCAAAAAAATAACCCCTTTCATCTTCAAAAACTCTGGGTTTAATGACAAATAAATCTTGAATTGAGGTATTTTGAATTTCCATTATTTTAAATCAAAAGTTATTATTTTTTGTTTTGCAATATTTTGAAGGTATTGACCGTACTGGTTTTTCTTCAGTGGTTCGGCCAATTTGAGAAGTTGCTTTTTATCAATAAAACCTCTTTTATAAGCGATTTCTTCAATGCAGGAAACTTTTAATCCCTGGCGTTCTTCAATTGTTGCAATAAAGTTGGATGCCTGTAAAAGACTTTCATGTGTACCAGTATCCAGCCATGCCATACCCCTTCCCAGTAACTGAACCTGCAACCTGTTTTCCTCAAGATACAACCTGTTAAGATCTGTAATTTCAAGTTCACCTCTCGCAGATGGTTTTAAATTCTTTGCCTTTTTAACTACATCATTACTGTAAAAATAAAGGCCGGTAACTGCGTAATTAGACTTAGGCTTTTTGGGTTTTTCTTCAATGCTTAAAGCTTCACCACGTTCATTAAAATCAACAACACCGTATCTTTCAGGATCGTTTACGTAATATCCAAACACTACTGCACCATCTTCAACTTTTCCAGCATCTCTAAGAACAGAACCAAAATTGTACCCATAAAAAATATTATCCCCCAGGATTAAGCAGACTGAATCATTACCAATGAATTCATCACCAATAATGAACGCTTGTGCCAGTCCGTCCGGAGATGGCTGAATTGCATATTTTATGCTTATACCGAGATGAGAACCATCATCCAGTAAATTCTGATAAAGATGAATATCCTGCGGTGTACTTATGATTAGTATTTCCTTAATGTCGGCAAGCATTAGTACCGATAATGGATAATAAATCATAGGCTTATCATAAATCGGAATAATCTGTTTTGAAATCGTTTTTGTAATTGGATAAAGTCTGGTGCCTGCACCTCCGGCTAAAATAATACCTTTCATAAACTTAGCTTATTTTTGAAATATTCTATTGTTTTATCTAGTCCTTCGTCCAGTTCAATTTTGGGTTCCCAGTTCAGCTTTTTCTTAGCCAGTGAAATATCGGGTTGCCTTTGAATTGGATCATCAGAAGGTAGGGGTAGAAATTCTATTTTTGACTTCGATTGGGTCTTTTTTAATATTTTTTCTGCCAGTTCCAAAATTGTGAATTCATTTGGATTACCAATGTTTACCGGACCGTTGAAATCATCACCAGTTTTCATTGTGCTTATCATTCCATTGAGTAAATCATCAACGTACTGAAAGCTTCTTGTCTGATTACCATCCCCGTATATGGTGATGTTTTTATTCTGAAGGGCCTGTACTATGAAATTAGAAACAACTCTTCCATCGTTCGGGTGCATTCTTGGACCGTATGTATTAAAAATCCTGATAATTTTGATTCTTACATTGTTTTGATGATGATAATCCATAAATAAAGTTTCAGCACACCTCTTTCCTTCATCGTAGCAGCTTCTTTTTCCAATTGGATTTACATGTCCCCAATAGGTTTCTTTTTGAGGATGGATTTTTGGATCTCCATATACTTCACTGGTTGAAGCTTGTAGAATTTTAGCTTTTATTCTTTTGGCTAGTCCCAGCATATTGATAGCACCCATTACGGACGTTTTTACAGTCTTAATGGCATTGTACTGGTAGTGAATAGGAGAGGCAGGACATGCGAGATTGTAAATTTCATCTACTTCAATGAAGAACGGCATGGTAATGTCATGTCTGATAAGCTCAAAATATGGATTATCAAGTAAGTGAACAATATTACTCTTTTCTCCCGTGAAATAATTGTCAAGACAAATAACCTCATTTCCTTCGCTGAGTAATCTTTCACATAAGTGAGAACCTATGAAGCCTGCGCCTCCTGTGACCAGAATTTTTTTCATTATTGAACTGTTTTTCTGCCAATACTGTAATACGTGTATCCAAACTCTTTCATTTCCTGCGGTTCATATATATTTCTACCATCAAAAATGACTTTATTTCTTAGAAGTTTTTCCATCACTTTATAGTTAGGAACCCTAAATTCTGACCATTCTGTAATGATAAGAAGTGCATCGCTATCGATTAATGCCTCATATGGATCTTTTGCATATTCAATGATATCCCCAATTCGTCTTTTTGATTCTTCCATTGCAACAGGGTCATATGCTTTTACTTTTGCTCCGGCATCCATTAATTCCTTAATAATAACAAGACTAGGGGCCTCTCTCATGTCGTCGGTATTGGGTTTGAAAGATAATCCCCAGAGCGAGAATGTTTTTCCTGACAAGTCTTCACCAAAGTGAGATTTTACTTTGCTTGAAAGTTTTCCTTTCTGTTTTTCATTTACAAATTAAACGGATTTTAATATTTCCAGTGAGTGATTATTCTCTATTCCTGTTTTGATAAGAGCTTTTACGTCCTTCGGGAAACAAGAACCTCCGTAACCAACACCCGGATATATGAATTTATTTCCAATTCTGCTATCGCTACCAATACCCTTACGGACTGAATTTACATCAGCACCAACAATTTCGCAAAGATTAGCAATGTCATTCATAAAACTAATTTTTGTGGCAAGCATTGAGTTGGCTGCATATTTTGTTAATTCTGCAGAAGGAATATCCATGATAAGTAGAGGATGCCCATTTAACAAGAAAGGTTTGTAAAGCCTTTTCATCAATTTTTCTGCTCTTTCTGAATCTGTTCCAACCACAATTCTGTCGGGTTTTAAAAAGTCGTCGATTGCATCACCTTCTTTTAAAAATTCAGGGTTTGAAGCAACATCAAAAGGAATTTTATCATCTCTGGTTGCCATAACTTCATTAATCGCAGCTCGCACTTTTTCTGCTGTCCCAACAGGAACTGTACTTTTTGTAATTATGAGTTTGTAATCTGTCATATGTGTTGCTATTTCTCTTGCAACAGCCAATACGTATTGCAGGTCAGCACTTCCATCTTCATCTGGAGGAGTTCCCACAGCAATAAAAACGGCTTCCGAGCCTTTAAGACTTTCTTCTATACTGGTAGTAAAGAATAATCTGTCTTTTTCAACGTTACGTTTGATCATTTTTTCCAGACCAGGTTCATAAATTGGGACGATTCCCTGATTCAGTTTTTCAATTTTTTCCTGATCAATATCCACACAGCTGGTAATAATTCCTGTTTCTGCAAAGCAAGTACCGCTTACTAGGCCAACATAGCCTGTTCCAACAACTGATATCTTCATATTTTAGTATTTAATTCAGTAAATCAACTTTAATTCTTGATGATTAAGAAGTTCAAAAATGCGCAATATATGTATAACTGGCAAGAAAAAGAGCGATATTTTCCAACTACAAAAACATTCTTTAAAATACACTTTTCAGGGCTGTAAATACATCACTTAAAGTTGTTTAATTCAATAATAAACCATACTTTTGCAGACTAAATTTCAATAAATAATGTCTAACTTATTAGTTTTAAACAATTTAAATTCATGACAGACAAAGAAAAAACTAAAAAAGAAGAAGTTGTAGAATCGGAAGAAAAGAACGATGAGCAACTTGTAGAAAACGAAAAGGTGAAGGCTGAGGCTGAGAATGAGGAGAATGTTGATGTTAAAGAGGAAAAGGATTCAGTAGAACAACTTAAATCATTGAGCACTGAAGAAAATGAGGGTGAATTCAACTGGGATGCAATTGGAAAAAAGGATTCCACTTATTCTAAAGATGAAAGAGCCAAACTTGAAGCTATTTATGGCGAAACTCTTTCCACAATTCAGGAAAATGAAGTTTTAGATGGAACAGTAGTTTCAATGACAAAACGTGAAGTTGTTGTTAACATTGGTTACAAATCTGAAGGTGTTGTTAGCTTAAACGAATTTCGTTACAATCCAGAACTGAAGGTAGGTGATACTGTAGAAGTATATGTTGAAAGTCAGGAAGATCCTTCAGGACAGTTAATCATTTCTCATAAGAAAGCAAGAGCGCTGCGTAGTTGGGATAGAGTAAATGAAGCACTGGAAAAAGAAGAAGTTATTAAGGGATACATTAAGTGTCGTACAAAAGGTGGTATGATTGTGGACGTATTTGGAATCGAAGCATTCCTTCCAGGTTCACAAATTGACGTGAAACCTATTCGCGACTATGATGTATATGTTGGAAAAACAATGGAATTCAAAGTGGTTAAAATTAATCACGAATTCAAAAATGTTGTTGTTTCGCACAAAGCACTTATTGAGGCTGAGCTTGAGCAGCAGAAAAAAGAAATTATTGCCAAACTTGAAAAAGGTCAGGTACTTGAAGGTACAGTTAAAAACATCACATCATATGGTGTATTTGTTGACCTTGGTGGTGTAGACGGATTGATTCACATTACAGACCTTTCTTGGGGTAGAGTATCACATCCTGAAGAGATTGTTCAGCTTGATGAGAAGATCAATGTTGTAATTCTTGATTTTGATGATGATAAGAAACGTATAGCATTAGGTCTTAAGCAACTTACTCCACATCCATGGGATTCATTAAATGCTGAACTTAAAGTTGGTGATAAGGTGAAAGGTAAAGTTGTTGTAATGGCTGATTATGGTGCATTTGTAGAGATTGCTCCTGGTGTTGAAGGTTTGATTCACGTATCTGAGATGTCCTGGTCACAGCATTTAAGAAGTGCACAGGATTTTCTTAATGTAGGTGATGAGGTTGAGGCTGTTGTTTTAACACTAGACCGAGAAGAAAGAAAGATGTCTCTGGGTATTAAGCAACTTAAACCAGATCCATGGGAAAAGATTGAAGAAAAATACGGTGTTGGTTCTAAACATACTTCAACTGTACGTAATTTCACTAATTTTGGTGTATTTGTTGAGTTGGAAGAAGGAATTGATGGACTGATTCATATTTCAGATCTTTCCTGGACTAAGAAAATCAAGCATCCTGGAGAATTTACTGCTATAGGTGATGCTATAGAAGTTGTTGTTCTCGAGGTGGACAAAGAAAACAGAAGATTGAGTCTTGGTCATAAGCAATTGGAAGAAAATCCATGGGATGTATTTGAATCAGTATTTGAAATAGGTTCAATACACGAAGGAACAATTGTATCAATGACAGATAAAGGTGCTGTAATTCAATTAGAATATGGCGTTGAAGCATTTGCTACTCCACGTCATCTTGTTAAAGAAGACAGCTCACCAGCTAAAGTAGATGAGAAATTAGAGTTTAAAATCATTGATTTCAATAAAGAAGCAAAGAAGATTATTGTTTCACACAGCAGAGTATTTGAAGATGAGCATAAAGATGCTGAATCATCAACAAAAGCAAAACAAACCAAAGAAAAGGATGCTGCTGTTAAAAATATGAAATCAAAGTTAGAAAAAACAACTCTTGGCGATGTGTCTGATTTAGCAGCACTTAAGAGTGAAATGGAGAAAAATGAGAAAGAAAACAAGTAAATACTTGACATTTTTTTCTTGTGTAATT
>PKSZ01000054.1 GCA_002869425.1 Marinilabiliales bacterium | reverse complement strand
CGGCTTATATAAATCAACCATATAATTTAAAGAAGCAGTATCAGTAATATCAAGACGTTCAAATTTTGCAGCAGGAATATTAGAATTTATATTCAAACTTTTAGATGTAGCAATAAAATCGCAATCTTTAGAAATTAATGAATTTACCAATGACTGGCCCACCAAACCATTGCTACCTGTAATGAGAAATCTCATGAAATCATTAAATATTTCTGTGTAAAATATTTTTCAATTTCTTTATCTGCTCAGGAGTTCCAATAACAAACAATTGATCCTTTGAGGATAAAGTCACATCCGGGGAAGGATTGATAACATACTCTCCGGACTCTGTTCTGAGCCCAACAATATTGGCCCCAGATGCATTTCTTACATCAAGCTCTCTTATGGTACGGTCTACAAAGTAATCTGCAATATTTTCACAGGAGACTTCTTCAAGGCTCACATCACGAGAAGGTTGCAGCAACAGGAATTCAACAAACTCAACGATATCTGGCTGAACAACAAGTGTTGCCATACGCTGACCACCAACCTTATCAGGCATTATTACATTTGTAGCTCCTGCTCTTTTTAATTTGATATCAGAATTATCATTTGAAGCTCTACTAATAATTTTCAAAGCAGGATTTTTTTCTTTCGCAGTTAATACGACAAAAAGATTATCCGAATCGATGGGTAATGTTGTAATTAAAGCCTTTGCTTTATCAATTTGAGCCAATTCCAGAATATCATCCTGTGTTGCATCTCCATGAATAAAAAGATAATCCGTTTCTTCTCTGATATTCTCTACAATTTCTGCATTCGATTCAATAATAATGACCTGTTCATTATGCTCTATTAATCCCGTTAAGGCCTGACATCCATTTCTGCCATAACCACAAACAATTACATGATTTCTGAGTTTTGCGATTCTTTTTTTCACTTTACTATCTATATATAAATTTTTAAAAACACCATCAATTACGTATCTCGTAAAAGTTGAAACAACATATGCAAAGATACCAAAGCTAAAGATAATCAGGAATGAAGTAAAAAGCTTTCCGATATCAGATAAAGGCTGCACCTCTGAAAAACCTACCGTAGACATTGTTATGAGCGTCATAAAAAATGCATCAATGAAACTATATCCTTCTATTAGCATGTAGCCGAGTATCCCAATAAACACAATCAAGGCAAGGAATAATATTCCAAGGATCATACTCCTGAAGAGCCTGGTTCTATTAATAAACTTTAGCATTATTTTTAATCTCTGAAACACAATGTAAAATTTCCCTTTTTCAATATAGAGAGCAACTCCAAATATAGAAAAAACAAAACAATCTGGTTTAATGCTGTAGAGTATAAATTGGTTGCTTTGTAAAGTTGGTAAACAAACCTAAATTTGGAATGACATAAAAATTCCATTATGAGTAAAAGCATAGATTCGCGTAAAAATTACGAAAAAACAAAAAAAGAGATTGGATATGTTGCCCGCAAAGATGCAACACAAAAGGATTATGATCGAATTGGATTCATGTCTGGACTTGAAGTTCATCAGCAGTTGAATACCAAAGAGAAACTCTTCTGCAGGTGTCCGGCTGGTGTCTTTCATGAAAATGACGATTATGATGCAGAGGTAATAAGACACATGCGTCCCACTTTAAGTGAGCTGGGAGAATACGATGGTACTGCTCTTATGGAATTCAAAACAAGGAAAGAAATCATCTATAAAATTAATAATGAAACAGCTTGTACTTACGAGGTTGATGACACGCCTCCTTTTAAAATTGACAAAGAGGCATTAGAGATTGCCATTGAAATATCACTCTTATCAAAACTCAATATAGTTGGTGAAGTTCATATAACGCGTAAACAATATCTCGACGGAAGTATCCCAACGGGTTTCCAAAGAACTGCAATCATTGGTGTTGAAGGTGAGATACAACTAAAGAATAAAAAAATACGCCTCATTCAATTAAGTCTTGAAGAAGATTCTTGCAGAGAAATCTCAGATATCGGCCATACAAGAGTTTATAAAACAGATAGGCTTGGTATGCCATTAATCGAAACTGTTACTTATCCGGAGTTTGTAAATCCTGATGAAGTAATGGAAGGCTGCAACTACATCCGTTTCCTTAACAGAAGTACCGATAAAGTCAGGACTGGAATTGGAGCTGGCAGACAAGATGTAAATGTGAGTTGCAAGGGAGGTACAAGAGTTGAAATCAAAGGTGTTGCGCACACCAAATGGATTCCGGAACTAACTCATAATGAATGCTTCAGACAATGGGCACTGCTCAATGTTCGCAAAAAACTTAAGGAATCTGTTTCCAATTCTAAAAAATGGAAAATAAGCAGCAAAGAAATAACTTGCGCAGAAATTGGACTAAAAAATAAAATTGTTATCGAAGCAGAAAACAATGGAGAAAAAGTAGTTGCTGTAAACCTGCCGGGATTCAACGGAATTTTATCACACTTCACACAACCGGGGAAAATATTCCTGGATGAAATCAGCGACAGACTTAAAGTTATTGCTTGTATTGAAAAACCAAACATTGCAAGTTTCGAGGCACTAGAAAATAAACTTTCAAAATCGGAATCTGAAAAATTGGCAGAGGTATTGAAAGCAAAAGAGAAAGATGCACAATTTATTTTCTGGGGACCGGAAGATGATATTAAAACAGCCTTGGAAACAATTGAAGAAAGATGCATAATGGCATTTGAAGGTGTTCCGAATGAAACACGAAAATCTTTCGCTGACGGTTCAACCATATTCGAAAGAGTGCTTCCTGGAGCAGATAGAATGTACCCTGACACTGACTCAGCACCAATACCACTGCAGAACAGCTATATAGAGTCACTTAAGAAGGATATCCCCATGGATGTAATTGACAGAATGGAACAGATGAAGAAGTGGGGAATTCCTGAAGATACATTTACTTATCTTTTAAAAAACAACCTGGTTCCGCTAATAGAAAGAATTAATAAGGAACTTAAAGTAGATGCTAAATTCCTGGGGACAATTCTTGGCCACAGATTGAAATATATTGAAGGACATTATAATAAATCAGTAGATTTCGACTATAAGATTATTTATGCTTTATTCAAATATTTAAAATCACAGAAACTTGATTTTGGAATTGCACGGGAAATGCTACCTATTCTGTATCAACATCCAAAAATGGAATTTGAATCAGTCCTTACTAGTCTTAAATTTAAAAAACGTAATAAGGAAGAGCTTACTGCACCAATTGGTTTTCTCAAAGAAAAGTTCAAGGAAACAGGTAAGAAGAAAACCAAAGAAAACGAAATAAACTGGGTAATGGGAGAACTTCGCAAACAAGCTGTAGGCAACCTTGACCTTAAAGATTTAAGAAAGCAAATTGAAAATAATTAAACAACCCAAGAATAATGAAAGATGATCTTTTCCAAGGATATAAAGGCAAAGCTTTAGAGCTACTAAAAAAGTATAATGTAAGGGTATGGGGTCAGGCAATGATTGACACAACTCGCGGACAGTTCAATGGCACTGTACTCCCTAGAGCAGAAAACGACGATGATCAACATATTGTGTTAAAAATTGAAACCGGATATAATGTGGGTGTTGATATCTCAACAATCACCGAAATGAAAGAAACTGGTTTTAAAAAAGCCAACTATAAAATTCCGGAAAAAGACTTTCCATACACAGAAAATTTACCAAGTGTAAAACTATTTGGTACAGGAGGGACTATAGCATCAAGACTTGATTATAGAACCGGTGCTGTTATTCCTGCATTCTCTCCGGGAGAACTTTATGGAGCTGTTCCCGAATTAGCAGATATATGCAACCTTACAACAGAAAAAGTTTTTGCAGTTTTCTCAGAAAACATGGGGCCTGAACAATACAAAAAGTTAGCAATAGCAATTGGCAAAGAAATAGAAAATGGTATCGAGGGTATTGTTATTGGGCATGGTACAGATACACTGCACCATACAAGTGCGGCTCTAACCTATATGGTACAAAATTCTCCTGTTCCTATTGTACTGGTTGGTTCACAAAGATCATCAGACAGACCAAGTTCCGATGCAGCGCTAAATTTAATGCATGCAATGCATGCTGCCGGTCATTCAGATATTGCAGAAGTAATGGTATGTATGTTTGGTCCAACTTCTGATGAATTTGGTCTTCTTCACAAAGGTACACGAGTGAGAAAAATGCACTCTTCATACAGATCAACATTTAGAACAATTGGAGATACCCCGCTGGCAACTATAGACAGAAAAAAAATAACTCCAATAAAGAAAAACTACAATCCCAGAAGAAAAGACAGAAACGTTACCATAAAGCCATATTTTAGTGATAAGGTTACCATGATGTACTATTATCCCGGCATGAAGCCAGACACTCTGGATGCATTGGTAGATAATGGATACAAAGGTATTGTTATTGTTGGTACAGGACTGGGACATGTAAACAAAGAGCTATACCCTGCAATAAAAAGAGCGGCAGCCAAAGGTGTGCACATGTATATGACATTACAAACCATCTGGGGTTACGTTCATATGTTTGTTTATGATACCGGAAGAGACCTAATGGCAATGGGTATTGTTCCTGCAGGAAACATGCTTCCTGAAGTGGCATTTATTAAGCTGGGATGGGTTCTTGGTCAGACAGACGACCCTGAGGAAGTTAAAGAACTAATGCTAACACCAATAAATGACGACATTACCAAAAGAGAACCATACAACGGCTACTTGGTATATCAGGGAGGAATTCCTGAAGTTGAAGAGTTTATAAGAAAAGTGCATAAATAGTTTATGGCCAAAAAGCAGGCGCAGAAAAAAACAAAAAAAAGCTTAAAAAAGCAGGGTTCAACTGAAAAACAAGGTTCACAGTTCTGGATAACCATATTGCTTTCTGTTGTAGTAATCTTTATTACTTATTACTGTTATAAAGATGTCTCCAAGCTAAAATTCACAAACTGGGACGACCCGGCTTATGTTACTGAAAGTGAAATTATAGACAATGGTCTTACTGCTGAAAATATCAAATACATTTTCACAAATCCTATTGTCTCCAATTATCACCCACTTACAATAATAAGCCTGATTTTTGATTACAACAGATCTGTTTCTGGTAAGAAACCGAATCTGACTATCGATCCTGCTCCATTTCATAAAACCAATAGAACGCTGCATATTCTTGCAACCCTGCTTCTATTCATTTTTATATACAAATTGAGCCGGAATAAGGCCTTACCTGCCTTTCTGGTTTCTCTTATTTTTGCAATTCATCCACTTCATGTGGAAAGTGTTGCATGGATCTCTGAAAGAAAAGATGTGCTTTACGCGGTTTTCTTTCTGGCTGCTCTAATAACCTACCTTCTTTATAAAGATCGGGGAAAATTTGTTTATTTTATTATTACGGTTGTTCTATTCATTCTATCCCTTCTCTCCAAACCTGCAGCTGCAATTTTTCCATTTGTGGTTATTGCCATTGACTACTATAGAGATGATCGATTATCAATTAGGAATTTCAAAGATGCTTTTACAAGATTAAAGCTATATTTTTCAGAGAAAAAATTTCTTTACAAAGGTACACTGGAAAAAGCATTTCTTATCTTTCTCGGTCTTGCAGAAATCTATATCACTTACATTATACAGGAAGAAAAGGCAGTAGCTGATTTTAGCACATTCACTGTGTTTCAACGTTTAATGTTTGCATCCTATGGATTTGTAATGTATCTGTACAAATTTCTGGTTCCTTTAAAATTGTCTACCTTTTATCCTTATCCAAGACTGGATTCAAATGGAAACATTCACTTATTGTTTTACATTTCACCATTAATTGTTGGCATAATTCTATTTTATGTATATCGAAGTATGAAAATAACCAAGCTGGTTATTTTTTCCTTTCTTTTCTATTTCTTCACTGTAATTCTTTTGCTACAATTTGTTTCCGTAGGTAGGGCTATTATGGCTGATCGCTATACTT
>PKSZ01000695.1 GCA_002869425.1 Marinilabiliales bacterium | reverse complement strand
CGCTTTTACTATAGTAGATTACTAGCTAATTATGCGAGATAACTTCGTTCTCCTTTTACAAGGTGTACATGTGCAAATAGATCCTGACCTTTCATTCTGTCAACCATATATGAAAGTCCATTGGATTTTTCATCCAGATAAGGGGAGTCTATTTGCTGAATATCGCCGGTAAATACAAGCTTAGTTCCTTCTCCGGCTCGTGTAATAATTGTTTTTATTTCATGTGGAGTAAGGTTTTGTGCTTCATCAATAATAAAGAATACATTGGAAAGGCTTCTTCCTCTGATATAGGCAAGTGGAGTAATGATAAGTTTCTCATCTTTGACCATTTCCTCAATTTTTGCGTATTCCTGACTGTTGGATTTGAAGTTGTGCTTGATAACGGATAAGTTATCAAATAAAGGAGCCATGTAAGGACCAATTTTATCTTTAACATCTCCAGGGAGATAACCAAGATCTCGATTTGCCAGAGGAACAATGGGTCTTGCCAGTAGAACTTGTGTAAATCTTTTGCGCTGGTAAAGAGCTGCTGCAAGTGCAAGTAATGTTTTTCCAGTTCCTGCTTTGCCGGTTAAAGCAACCAGTTGTATGTCGTTACGGGTAAGGGCATCTACCGAGAATGTTTGTTCCGCATTTCTTGGATCAATACCATAAGTAGTGAATTTCTCCACCCGGTTCACCATTTGTGTTTTACCATCGTAATGGGCCAATGCACTGGATTTGCTACTTCGCAGAATAAAATATTCATGAGCAGATGGTACTTCTTTAAACTTAAACTCTTCAATAGGAACACCCTCGTATGAGTCGTATAGTTTGGAAATAGCCGTGCTGCTAAAATTATCATGGATTTTAACTCCCTCATTTAAAACCTCAATATTTCTTACTTTATCACTTTCATAATCCTGAGCTTGTATTCCCAATGATTTTGCTTTCATTCTCAGGTTAATATCTTTGGTTACAAGAATAACTTGTCTTGTTTTATTTTTCTCTTTTGTGAATAAAGCAATAGATAATATTCTGTGGTCGGGTGTTTTTTCTGGAAATGAGTTACTAACTTCTTCTGAAAAAGCTTTTCCTGTTTCAACGGTTAGTTTTCCTTCTCCCTCACCTAAAGAGATACCCTCTGTTAACAATGTATCGCCGGATAGTTTATCCAGCTCACGAGTAAATTCTCTTGCGTGATAATTGATTTGATCATTGCCTTTTTTGAACTTATCCAATTCTTCAAGAACAACAATTGGGATTACAATGTCGTTTTCTTCAAAACGATAAATACATTTGAAATCATGCAGTAACACATTGGTGTCCAGAACAAAAATTTTTGATATCTTTTTTTTCTTAGCCATTATTTTAATTGATTAATGAACATACCAAACTTAATCATTGTTTCGTATGAAACAAAGTTAAAAATATTGAAATCTAAGGTGAAAACTGAAATGTATTTGTCTATAATTTCAAGTATTGAATTAAAATTCTAACTTGAACGTATCCATTGGTTGCATCTTCTGTGGCAATTCCAAGTATTATCCCTGATTCAGTAGCCTTCATTCCTTCACCTGGAGTAGAAGAGGATGTAATAGGATCTCCTTTTTTTATTTTTCCATTTTCGGAATTAACTTTTACATTTCTTACTCCATCGGTTACAAGCTTACTTTCAATACGAGCCATTTCGCTGGAGTTACTATTTCCCTGATTAAGGTATACACCAACCATTAAATTTCGTGTGTCAAATGAAGCAGGAACTAGTTTCCCAACTTTTGTTCCGTCGCTACTCGATAGAATTGTTCCATTGGGAAAAACTAGGTTGTTTATCTTTTGGTGCTTCTGAGCAAAAATGGAACTAGAAACAAAAGTTAGACTTAATATGATTATGTAGGTATATATCGTTTTCATAATAATGTGTATTATCTCATTGCATAAATAATTAATTTTCCTGTAAATCCTGAGCCCTGAAAAATAAATTGTAAGCTAGTAATGTTTGTCGTAGTATTCTTCCACACACCTGCAGAAAGGTTAATAAAGGTGTCGCCAAGTCCGGCGTTATACAAGCTATATCTCGTTACAACATGTCGTTGTTGACCTGTTCCAGCATTAAAAATTCCATCAGCAGTTACTCTGTCTGTTGAATATGTTGCCCACAGTAGCATTCCTGCACCACCATATGGGTCATTAAACCATGTGTCTGATGATGAAGCAACAGCATATCCGTCAACTGATGTGGCATAATTAGAGCTGTTTGCATCGCCGTTTGGCCTTACATATGCAAGTTGTGAACCACTAGCCGAAGCATGAGTTCCTACCAAAATAATCTTATATCCAATATCTGTGTTTCCATTTAACCCAGTTACAGTATAAGAAGTTTCATTAACTAAATCAACATATGCAACTTTTTGCCACCCTACACCTGCCCATGTAAGATTTCCTGATCCATCATTTAAAAGTGTTCCTGTTCCGTTGGCTGAAGGCCAGTCATATGTAACTCCATCAATTTTTACAATGTCACCACTTGCATCCACCTGAAATTGATCACTGGCTCCAACTGTAAGCGCGCTACTAGGTGAGGAATCTCCTATACCAACTTTGCCAGTGCTTGTGATTCTCATCCGTTCTGTATTGTTTGTTTTAACAACCAGATCAGTTCCATCTGTTGTTCCAACAAAATTAGTTCCTGCGGTTGTTCCTGTATTTCCAGTTAGGTCCCACCCTGCTTTGCCAACTTGCGACCAGGTAGAACCATCGTAATAATAAAATCCAGGAGAGTTGTCTGTTTGGTATATTAGTAGGCCTGTTGCTGGTGAACTAATGGCATTACGCTGAACCTGAGTCATTCTCGGAATTAGAATGCCGCTGTTAGTTGAGGTAACATCTAACATTGAGGATGCATCAGGAGCTGCACCATTTGTATTAATAGAAACCTGACTTAAACATAAATAAGGCAATAGAATAATAACCAATAACCAAATTGTTTTTTGAACCTTTTTAATATTTATTTTTATTGGCTTCATAATATGTAGTATTAATATTTAAATCTATAAGTAACTGTGTTTTTTTCGTTTTGTAAAACAAATAAGTAGACCCCTTGTGCCAATTTTTGAGTAGGGATATTAAATGAATTGGCTGCATTTGGAATAGCAATTTCCTTATTATGTATTTTTCGGCCAATAGCATCAATTATCTCATAATTATACATCCCTTCAATATTTGTGTTCAGAACGACATTAAGATTGTTATTTGTGTAATATATATTCTCAATAGAAAAATCATTGAGATTCAAATTTGAACAATTGGCTTTAACTATTCCAAGTTCTGTGAATGTTCCGTCATAGTCAGTTTGACTTAATTTGTAGTATGCATCTTTTTTAGGCTCAGCATCATAGTATTCATAGTAGGTTATTTTATTCGAATTACCTATTGCTGGGATTAATGCAATATTCTCAAAATAATATCCATCATAACTTTTATCAAGCATGAAATAATCATTGTTATTTTCACTTGCTGTGTTCCAGTGTATTTTTTTTCTATTCTTTTCGCATTCAATTTGATAAGAAACTAATTCTACAGGCAGTGGGTTGAAAGACATCGCAATACCTTTTTTTGAAAATGAAGGCATTGCTGTTCTGTATGCATAACCAGATGCAACGGTGGTTAATTGATAAGTTCCCAGTAAGCTCCATGCAACGGAATGATCAGATCGTGTAACAATGCCAAATTTATTATCTGCAAGTCCTGTAAAATCGCTAAAATAGAGTTTTAAATCATAAGAGCCTCCAGATGGCTGATTATTGCCATTTGTTGAAATATCCCATGTCCCTCCAGTATTTAAAGCAACATAAGATGTACCTCCGTCTGAAAGATCGGTAATTCCCAGTTGTGCATTAGCAGGAGCTCCTAATTCAAATGTAGCAGAAATAGGCGATATTGAGCCTGTCATACTATTATTTTTTAATTCGGCAAGATATGCTGTAGTAGCAGAACCCACTGGAAAATCATATATATCTGTATTTGTAGCTATATTTCGTGTGATGGTGCCATAAACAAAACTATTTACATAATTTGTATTACCACTTCCCTCAATAACTGCATTTCCTGAAGTTGAAGAAATCAATAAGGTATTACCATCAGTAATTACAGAGCCGTCTGTGAGTTTCAATTCCGTTGAAATCTCCATATCATCTTGCAAAACTATACCATCGGCTGCACTTGGTGCAATTGCATTGTTGATTAATACCTTTCCAAAATCGTGATTATTTGAAGAGATATTTTGGATATTGTTTCCTCTGAACTCTACAGTTGAATTGGCATCAGCTGTATAAACATTATTGTTGTCCCAGTCCCCTTCGAGAATAATATAGCCATTATTAATCAATGTCCCATCAATTGTAATATCACCCAATAGACCTCCAACTACGTACATGTAGCCTGATTCTACTCTCATATAGTTTCCTGCAATAAAAGATCCTGAAGCAGTACCAACAGTTAGCGTCCCTGAGTTAGATGTTGCTGAAGGAGAGCATGTACCTGATATTATGCACCTATATTTATATTGATCCATTGCTGGAGTTACACCAGTAAGAGTTAATGTGTTGGTAGATACACCAGAATAGATTCCTCCATTTGATAAATTTGCAAATCCGCTACCGGCATCTTGCTGCCATTGGTATGTAAGGCCTGTACCAGTACCGGCAACCGTAAAGCTAACATTTTGACCAGAATAGCATGCTTCACTTGTAGGATGAGTAGTAACTACTGGTGGGTTATTTAGGCTCAATGTGGCTGAATTGGATGTTGCAGTACCACAGGTTCCTGTTACTACACAATGATAAAGGTTTCCATCATTGCCACTTATTACATTGTTTAAACCCAGTGTTGCTGTTGAATAATTGGAATAGACAGGATCTGAACCTGCTGTAGATATTGAACTCCAACCGCTACCTGTATTGACCTCCCATTGGTATGAAATTCCTGTTCCTGCTGCGGTGCTTGTAAACGAAGTGTTATCTCCAGGGCAAACACTACTATTCGAAGGATGGCCTGATATAATTGGACTGGTGTTTACTGTTAAACTAGCTGCATTTGATGTTGTATTAGAGCATGTGCCACTGATAACACAACGATATAAATATCCATTATTTCCAGAGATTACTCCGTTTAAATTAAGTGTTGCAGAGGTATATCCTGCATAGCTTGGGTTAGTCCCTGCTGCGTTAATATTGTTATAACCACTTCCTGTGTTTACTTGCCATTGATATGTTAAACCCGTACCACTGGCTGTACATGAAAAGTTGGTGTTTAGTCCTTCACAAATTGTTACATTTGAGGGGTGTAAAGAAATACTTGCATTTTCATTAATGGTTAAGGATGCTGAATTGGATGTAACATCTGAGCCACAGCTTCCAGAAACTACACACCGATAAGCATAACCATCATTTCCTGTTGAGATAGAACCTAGAGTTAATGTGGCAGAGTTATACCCGGAATAGCTTGGATTTGAACCGGCTGTTGTTATATCTGAAAACCCAGAACCTGTATCTACCTGCCATTGATAAGTCAGACCAGCACCGCTGGCAGTTACAGAAAAATTGGTATTGGTTCCTTCACATGCTGTTGTATTTGAGGGCTGAGAAGAAATTGCCGGTGCGGTACCTACTGTTACAGTTACTCCCGTTGCATCAGTACTCGTACAAGAAGTAGTGGTAGTACATCTTACTTTTGCTTTGTAGGTTGTTGTGGAGGCAGGACTTACGGATGCAATTGTCGACCAGGAAGTATTATAGTTTTCAGCATTTGTCCATGTAGTTCCATTGTAATACGTGCTGCCAGTTCCATCTCCTGTATACCATGCATATTTCCATGTTCCGCAGTTCGTTCCGCCAGATGGGTTTGCGGTTAAAGATACAGTTCCTGAGGGACAAATGGTTTGAGCATCCAAGTTATCTGCTTTTGCATCCAGTGATGG
>PKSZ01000630.1 GCA_002869425.1 Marinilabiliales bacterium | reverse complement strand
TGTGCTTTGATTCCTTCATTTGATATACCTGCAGATAATATAGATGAAAATGCCCGTCAGTTTAGGTTTTCAAACCGGACTACAACAGACGATCACGGAATGCACCTTGTAGGCTTTTTAGAAAAAGATGGAAAAGACTGGTATCTTATAAAAGACTCTAGCAGTGGCTCAAGAAACAATGATGAAGGAGCAGATGAATTTGGATATTACTTTTTTAGCGAGGATTACGTAAAGCTTAAAATGATGGATTTCTGCATCCACAAAGATATGCTTGAACCATATCTGAAAAAATTCAATAAATAGCACCATGCGCATACTTGCAATTACGGTATTTCTCAGCCTTTCAATATATTCAATAGCACAGGATTTTGGTGAGAAGATTGAAAACTGTGCCCAGCATTTTGTTTACAAAGATTTTGAAAAAGCACAGGTTTGTTTCAATGAATTATGGCAAGATAAAAGTCTTGAGAAAAAAGAAAAAGCTGTTGCTGGATACTGGTTAGCCAAAACTATGATCATGAATGGTGATACAAGTACGGCGATAAAAACAATGAAAAAAGCATATAAGATAGCAGATATATGCAGTTTAACTGAGCTTGTCAATGATTATACCAACGCTCTTTCGTTAACTGGAAAAACAACAAAAGCCATAAAAATACTTGAAAGCGGATTGGAGAAATGTCCGGATAATGATAACTTCATTTACCAGGCATTCAATATTTTTCTGAAAGCAGGTGACATTAACAGTGCAGAGTTATGGCTTGATAAAGCCCTTGCTAAAAATCCGGATAAAGCCACATTATATTTTAGTAAAGGCGCAATATTAGAGCAAAATCCTAATATTAAATCAGATAGTCTGTTATCCAAAAAACTTGTCAATTCTTATCTTAAAGCCATAGAACTTGATCCTGGTTTTTTTGATGCTTATTACAATCTTGGGGCCTACTACTATAATCAGGCAGTAGATCGTTACAGTGAAGCAGCCAATAAGGGTAGCGAAACGGATACTAAATACCAAAAGTTGATTTCTGAAGGTGAAGAATTTTTACGATTGGCTTTACCCTATTTTAAACAAGCATCCAACATAAATCCGGATGATCCATACACACAAAAAAGTATAGAGAGAATAAAAAAGCAGCTTGAAGTTAAGTAAGTTTACTTACACAAGGATCAACAGTTTTCTACATTTGATAATTACGGACCTGCATTTGCTAATATGGTCTTTACAAACAATATCCAGATAAGTATCTTGAGTGTAAATAATAAAAACTGACTGGCTATGAAAACATCTATACTCCTTAAGATTATTCTTTTCACATCCATTATTACTGCCTGTATTTCAGTTGCATTTTCACAAACAGATCCTTTGAATTCACCCTATTTTACCAATGGACCTGAAAATGTAATAATAGACTCTATTATGACAAGTACACCCGAAGATGTGTTAATATTCAGACCAGACAATAGTAATAATGGTCCATATCCAACAGTACTTTTTCAACCGGGAGCCAACTCAGGAACTGAGTACATCAACAAACACAGTTATGATTTGTACTGGGAACATCTTGCATCTTATGGTTTCGTTATTATCATTATTAACAATACTGAAGGTGGTCCCAATGGCACCTTGTTTTCGGAAACCCACGATTGGATAAAAGACAGCGTTGCTGATATAAACCATTGGATGCACTCCTATATTGATTTGTCTAAGTTTATTGTTTCAGGTCATTCCAATGGGGGTATGAATGCCACTGATATTATTATTGACAGACCAGATGAAATCAATGCCATTCTTTATTTGGCATCTTATCCTAATCCAGGAATGTTTGGTTTGGGTGCTCAAAATGTAAGCGGATATACCGGAAAAGCATTCTTCATTTGCGGTAGTGAAGATGATACATCTGTACCTATGTTGGGTAGTACCAATGATATTGCACAGGAAGCGTACAATACAAGATTTACAAGCGCTGAATGCAAAACATGGGTTATGGTAGATGGAGCCGGTCATGGTGCATTTGGAGACTACAATAATCCTGATCAGCCCGTTGGTACAATTGGTCGAGATTCAGCCACTGCATCCATCCGGCATTACATAACATCATTTCTATTAAGTGAATTTAAATCAGACTCATATGCAAATGATCAAATGATCAACCCAGACAACCAACCAGGAACAATCAGTGAATTTCTGTGTACATGCATAGCGAACGACATTGGAATTGTTTCAATAAATTCTCCTGGCACGAGCTGCCAACTCTCAAGTCAGGAATACATTTCAGTAGAAATTGAAAACTACGGTTCTATGAGCCAGAACAATTTCAATATATCTTACCAACTAGATGGAGGTACTGTAATAACAGAAAACTATACCGGAAGTATACCAGGAGGAGGAGTAAGTTCTTTTACTTTTTCAACACCTGCCGATCTGAGTACACCGGGAAATTATGAAATATTGGCATTCACACAGCTTCAGGGAGATAGTGATTCGTCTAATGACAGCATTACTGTTGATGTTGAAAATCTAAACAGTACAGTAAACCTACCCATCTTTGTTGATTTCACAGGGTTCACTGGTGATAATTTAACCGATATCTACCCGGATTGGATGGAAGCAGAAAACTCGACACCCACCGGAATAAGTTCAGCATGGACTTCAAGAACCGGTCTTGGCGATGCGAGCAATATTACATGTAAAATTAATTTCTACTCATACCCTGTTTCTGATTGGATTATTGGCCCAGCATTTACTGCAAGCAATACCAGTATTCTTACATTCAATGCAGCCATAACGAGTTACAATACTTTCGATGAATACCTCAATGGTATGGATGCAACAGATAAAGTATATGTTATGATATCCTCTGATTGTGGTTTTACCTGGACGCAAGACACTGTATTGGACATGAATACCAATTTAACCAATGCTCTTCAGGAAATTTCTGTTCCTTTAAATGAATATGCAGGCAATACAATTTCTGTCGCTTTTTATGCTGAAAGAAACAGTAGTAGTTCTTATGATTATGATTTTCATATTGATAACATCAACATTAAGAATACGTTCAGCACAGATCTTGCACTGCTGGAAATTCAATCGCCTACACAATTTGAAGAATGCTACTCCAACAATGAAAATGTTAGCGTTGACATAATGAATACAGGAATGTATCCCATTGATTTCACTTCAGATCCTGCAACACTTATGTTCGTTTCCAATGAAACCAATCCAGATACTCTTTATGCAAACATTGATACAGGAATATTGGCAATTGGAGATTCACTCCTTGTTGAATTCCAGGAAACTTTTGACATGAGCGACCCTGGATACTATTCATTTGAAGTATCTCTGATTATGAATGCAGACGGTGATTCGCTAAATAACATTACTAACATAACAAGCTTTCAAGTAATCGGACCTGAGGTCGGGATAACAGGAAATCAAACCATCTGTGAGGGAGAATCAGTTTGGTTGTATTCCAATGTAAGCTACAATGGTGGTTCTGAAACAGAAACCTATTCAAATACAACCGAATATGGAATCCCCGACAACTCAACAACAGGCGTTATGTCGCCTATAACGGTAGCACAGTCCACAAGTCTTGCTTCAAATCTTATATCTGTTGAAGTCAACATTGAACATACATATGTTGGTGACTTAACACTTGATCTGATTGCTCCTAATGGCTCATCCATATTGTTGTCTATGGAAAATGGAGGTACCGGAGACGGATATACAGGAACGATTTTCACTCAAACAGCATCAGAATACATTTCAAGTGGCTCTGCTCCTTTTTCCGGAGAATACCTTCCGGAAGGAAGTTTTGGATCTTTAACCGGTTCTGCAGAGGGTACATGGAACTTAAAAGTTACCGATGGTGCCAATTACGACACAGGATCAATTTTAAACTGGTCCTTAACACTGGAAAACACGCCAGAAGTTAATTTTGAATGGAGTACAGGTGAAACAAGTGATTCCATTATTGTAAGTCCGGCATCAAATGAAACAATTACGCTTACAGCAACAGATCCATGCGGTATTAGTGTTACAGACAGCCTGGAAATCATTGTTCAGTCAGCAGAAAGCATTTCAATAGGAAACGACACAGCTATTTGTGCTGGTAACCAGATTTCCATTACAGCAGAGTCCGGTTTTTCTTCCTACTTATGGAGTACCGGTGAGACCACCGAAGAAATCACCGTCCAAAATGCTGGAACATACTGGATTGAAGCTGAAACAGCTTGTGGAAATATAAGCGACACACTTGTAGTAATTGAAAATCAATTACCCTTTGTATTCCTGGGAAATGACACACTAATCTGTGACAACGAAACGATCACACTAGATGCAGGTGATTATGAATCTTATGAATGGTCAAATGGAAACACCGACCAGCAAACCACAATTGATGGTTCTGCCTTAGGTATTGGCACATATGAATACACAGTTGAGGTAACAGATCAAAATATGTGTTCCAATGCAGATACTATCATCATCAGTGTTGATCTTTGCTCCAAAATCAATGATTTCAATACAACACAAGCCAATATATATCCAAATCCAGCTAAAAACATCTTATTCATTGATTTCCCGGAAACTGTTACCAATGTAGAAATCACCTTATGGACCATAACAGGAAAGAAAGTTCTTTCAGAAAAAATCATGAATACCAAAACACAAAAACTAAACATTTCAAGCCTGCAAAAAGGAATGTATATTATACAAATAAAGTCTTCAAAATACAATACAACACTACCTGTAATTATAGAGCAGTAATTCATTTTGTTTTTGGTTAAACAAACGTAGGGCTGTTGAGAGACAGCTCTTTTTTGTTTATAACTATTCATAATTCGGGAATGGTAAAAAGTCTTTTATACTAATGTGAAATACTATCTTTGCGGCCATAACCTTAAAAATTTTCAGTCGTGCAGGAAAAAATTCTCATTCTCGATTTTGGATCCCAGTACACACAGCTTATTGCCAGAAGGGTTCGGGAACTTAATGTACACTGTGAAATTCATCCATACAATAAAATACCTGAACTGAACGATTCAATCAAAGGCGTTATTCTTTCAGGAAGTCCTTTTTCTGTACGGGATGAAAATGCATTAATACCTGATTTAGCTGAAATCAAAGGAAAAAAACCCTTATTGGGTATTTGCTATGGAGCTCAATTTCTTGCGCATAACTATGGTGGTGAAGTTTTACCTTCGAACAAACGAGAATATGGCAGAGCCAATCTGACTTTTATCGATTCATCAAGTGAATTGCTTAAATCCATGACAATTAACACACAGGTATGGATGTCGCATGGAGATACAATTAATCAACTGCCTGAAAATTGCAAAATTATTGCAAGTACCAGTGATGTAAAGAATGGTGCATTCAAAATAAATAATGAAACAAGTTATGGAATACAATTCCATCCAGAAGTCTATCATAGTACTGAAGGTCAGAAACTTTTAAAGAATTTTGTTGTAAATATCAGTGGATGTTCACAAAACTGGACTCCCGACTCATTTGTTGAAACCACCATTAGTGAATTGAAAGCTAAATTAGGTGATGATAAAGTTGTTTTGGGTCTCTCAGGAGGTGTTGATTCTTCTGTTGCAGCTATTCTACTGCATAGAGCAATTGATAAAAACCTGACATGCATCTTTGTAAACAACGGTTTACTTAGAAAAAATGAATATGACAGTGTTCTGGAACAGTATAAAGGAATGGGCTTGAATGTTGTGGGCGTTGATGCATCAGAGCATTTCCTTTCAGCTCTGGCTGGAAAAAATGATCCGGAAGAAAAAAGAAAAATTATAGGAAAAGCTTTTATCGATATTTTCGACCAGGAAGCACACAAAATTCAAGATGTTAAATGGCTTGCACAAGGAACAATTTATCCCGATGTTATTGAATCGGTTTCAGTAAAAGGACCGTCTGCAACCATAAAATCTCATCATAATGTGGGTGGTTT
>PKSZ01000353.1 GCA_002869425.1 Marinilabiliales bacterium | reverse complement strand
TGCTAGTGATAATTCCTTGGAACTGGTTTTTAATGACACTTACAACTTACTTTCATCTTCCTGTGCGGCTTTGGTAACCTCCGGTACTGCTACTTTGGAGACAGCTTTGTTTAAGGTTCCGCAGGTAGTATGTTATAAATCTATGGGAAAGCTATCTTATTGGATAGCCAAAAGACTGGTAAAGATTAAATATATATCATTGGTGAACTTAATACTGGATAAACCAGCCGTAAAGGAACTAATTCAGGATGATATGAACGTGCAGAATGTTAGCAATGAGCTGGGAAAGATACTGAATGATAACCAGTACAGAAAGTCAATACAGGATAATTATAATGAATTGGAGATTGCTCTGGGTGGTTCAGGAGCCTCTGCAACTACTGCATCACTTATGTATAAATACTTGATAGATAATGATTAAAAAAACAAACTTTATTTTATTTCTATTCTTATCAGTAATAATTGTCAGGGCTCAAAAACTGGATGTTAGTTTGTATAGTGATTATAGTATTAAATCATTTGTCTTAACACCTGTTGAGGGTAAGTATTTATTATTTGGTGATTCAGTATTTATTGACACATTAAGGCCAACAGATATCATTCATTTATCTCTTGATAGTACCAAAATTTCAGTAAAGAGTCTTGATGAGATTTTTTTATCGTATACAAATGTTGAAATAAGGGGCGTTGAGGGAATAACCAATGTTTTTAAGATTAAACCAGTTGTTCCAACAGCTGCTGAACGAATATATACAGATGGCCTTTTTCTCCATGAATTAAATGGGAGGATATTGATATTGAATCGTGTAAAACTTGAAAATTATGTGGCAGGAGTGGTTGAAACAGAAGGAGGTTCGAAGGCAAGTAAAGAATATTATAAAACACAGGCAATTTTATGTCGAACTTATGCTTTGGAAAATTGGCATCGCCATGAATTGGAAGGCTTTAATCTTTGCGATGGAGTTCATTGTCAGGCATACAAGAGTAAATGTAAGCATAATCCTGAAATACAGATTGCTACTGAGGAAACAAAAGGTCTGGTTATCGTGGATACTTCAATGACATTGATTACGGCTGCTTTTCATTCAAATAGCGGAGGTTATACAGCAAATTCTGAAGATGTATGGGTTCTTGCCAAGCCTTATTTGCGTTCGGTCAGGGATGAGTATTGGAGCAAAGGCCGGAATGCACATTGGTCAAAAGAAATTGAGGTAGATCAATGGAAAAGGTACTTAAAAAGTTATGGTTTTAACCTTTCAGGAAATGAAACAGCTCAGTCATTTGCTTATCAGCAGAAAACAAGAGATAGTTATTATCGTTATGCAGGAGATAAGCTCGAATTGAAAACCATTCGGTATGATTGGCGGTTAAAATCTACATTTTTTGATCTTGTTCCAAGGGGGAATAAGCTTGTAATCGAGGGAAGAGGATACGGCCATGGTGTTGGATTAAGTCAGGAGGGAGCCATGAGAATGTCTGATATGGGTTTTCCGTATGATAAAATTATTAAATATTATTACAAAAATGTGTATATTGTAAACACAGAAGCGATAGATTTCTTTAAATCAGATAGTTTAAACTATAAAAAGTAACACTTGTTGTATGAAGTATTTATATCCAATATTATTTATTATAATTTATACAGGAAATTACTTATCGGCGCAGGAATTTAATTACGAAAGAGATTTTTATTCCATTAAATTGGAAGCAAAGGATTCAACAAGTAATTTTTATTATCCAATGCTAAAGAAAAATTTCTTCGAAAATTCGAGTGTCCAAACTGATTTTGAAGTGCTTGCTCTACTTATTGGATATACAAATCAAAAAACATATAACCCCTCAGCTTATAATCAAAAGCATAAGGAAATTATTGAGCTTGTAACAAAGAAGAAGTATAAAAATGCCCTTAAAATATGTGATGAAATATTGTCTTCTAATCCATTCAGTTATGCTGCATTGATGGAGAAAGCTTTTATTTTGAAGAAAGAGAAAATGGATAGTGCTTCTGTGTATGAAGATAGATTGGCCAGGATCGAAAGTGCTATTTTTAGTAGTGGTGATGGATCTCTTGCCAGACCATTTTTTATATTAGAACCCACTGATGCACAGAGTTGGGCTTTGTTCAGGGAGAGGTTGAATATTGAAAAAATAGGTTCAGGTAAAGATGGAACAGGTGTTTATCTTGATGTAATAGAATACAGGGAAAATGATTCTATAAAGAAGTACTTTTTTTATACCAATCACGCCAAGCTGAGAAAAGAAGGAAGACTGGCAAAAGAACAACAAGAATGGGAGATAAAGCATAAAACCAGGATTCGCTATAAAATGCTTGCAGAAGAATGGGCACTCCAGAACAAAGGGATAGATGCCTTTATGCTTGTAAAAACGGAAGTAGATAAAAAAATCAAAGTAGATTTGCCCACCGGACTTATGGTGAACGACAGGCTTGTTACAGAAAATCTTTTGTATGATAATTCTAAGCAGGTTTTTGATGTAAAGGTAAACCTTGGTAAAAATGTATTCAAACTGCTCGATCCTACAGGTGAGTTGATAAAATCAATTATTATAAACTTAAATGGTGGGGAACTTTTGGAAGCTACCATTAAAGTGAATGATTATATTGAAAAGAATAATTATTTTGATATCTCAGTAGAAATAATTGAAAAATAAGAATTATTACCTCATAAATGTGTAACCAACTCCCCATTCAATTACTTGTGCTTTTGCAAAATGAGTTTTCACAGAAATATTAGCGAATAGTTGATTTTTAAAATGGTATCTCAGCCCAAAGCGACTGTATATGCTGCCATCGTTCTTCCATTTTGAATAAATATATGCACCTGCATTGATATACATGTCCAGATTTCCGACTATAAAATCATGAGATAAAAATATTCCCGGTCTGAAATAATAAATGGTTTTAATTTCTTCATACCCCGCTTTGATCAGGCTTCTTCTGAGTGATTCATCAAAAATTAAATCTAATCCTGCTCCAATCTTTCTTTTCCCGGATACATATATTGCATAGTTTCCACTAATTGAACTGTATATGTAATGTGTGGGACTGGCTTCTTCAACAGATCTGAATCCTATTGAGTACCATGTATTTAAATTTGTTTTTTTTCGTGGTAATGTGATGCTTTTTTCTTTGAAATTTAATTCAGCGATTTCACCAAAACGATATTGAATACCTGCTTGTAAGCTAATTATATTAATACCCAAATTGGGTTTCTTCGTTCCCCCATTGGAGTAATGTGCAAGTCGAAACCCTCCTGTTAAAGCTAATTTTTTCGTTATATAATAGCAATTCCGAAAGTTTATGCCAATGTAAATATTGATATTCGACCCAATGGCCAGATTAAAGTAGTTTTCTACCGGGTGGAATTTTTTAGTAAGCAAACCGAGTCCGGAACTTATCTGGTACGAAAAGAGATACTTTGGTTTTTCAATAACAGGAATTTCTAAAAATCCGTATAATGCAGCAGCATTCCCCAGTATATTATTTCGCAGATTGTTATATGATAATCCCAAACCCCAATAGGGAAGTCTGTGAATTTGCTCATAACTTTTCTTTCCGGTAGTTCTTTTCAAATATTCTATGTTGCCTGCATAATTATGACTTTCAATAAAATAGTCCATAATGGTTCTGTGCCGCCATATGAAGCCGTAGTTTCCTTCAATCCTAAGGTTATGTATTTCCGTATCCGGTATTTTTACAGGAATATGATTGATCGATTTTTCCTGTGCATTTAATGAAGGTGAAATGCTCAGAAAAATAAAAATAATATGAAAAAAATATTTGTTCATTAACACGGTAAAGCTATGAATATTATAGATTCAGATAAAATATTTTAAAAGCGAATTTCACTCTTAAAAAATGTTAAACAATTTGCCTCTGGGAAATGACAGGTTTTATAATAATGTATTATTCATATCTTTGCTGGTCGTGGTTCGAATTAATTTAATAGATTTGATGCATGTTTAGCCTGTTGAAAAAGGAATTACGTGGTTTTTTTAGCTCGATAATCGGCTATGTTGTGATATTGGTATTTATTACAATCAATAGTGCAATTGTTTGGGGACTTCCTTTTCCTGGTTTTCCTTCCTGGTTGCTCGACAATGGGTATGCAGAACTTACGCCTTTGTTTATTTGGTCACCATTAGTATTTCTAATTCTTGTGCCGGCAGTAACGATGCGGTCTTTTGCTGAAGAAAAAAATACGGGTACAATCGAATTGTTGTTTACCAGACCCATATCATCTTTGCAGATCGTGCTGGCAAAGTTTTTTTCAGGACTAATTCTGGTCTTGTTTTCATTGCTGCCTACGCTCGTATATTTTATATCTGTTTATCAACTCGGCGATCCCGTAGGAAGTATTGATGTAGGTGCTACCTGGGGGTCATACATAGGATTGTTTTTTCTGGGAGCAGTATATGTTGCGATTGGCATTTTTGCATCTTCCTTAACAAAAAGTCAGATTGTTGCTTTTTTATTGTCGCTTATTCTTGCTGCTTTGTTTTTCTATGGTTTTGATGCACTTGGACAAATAACTTCTTTAGCATCACTAGATTATATCTTAGTGAACCTGGGGATTCAAGAGCATTATTTATCCATTAGCCGAGGTGTTATTGATACACGGGATGTTATATATTTTATTAGTGTAGTAACAGTTTTTGTTTTTTTAACCCATATTGTTCTTGAAAGCAGAAAATGGTAGAGGTAGAAAAAAATAATAAGGGGCAGAAGCTCACAAGCAGAAAGCAATATAAGCGGCAAAGTATACTTATGTTAATTTTGGTGATTGTTCTGGTTTTGCTTCTGAATATATTTTCATCCTTCTTTTTTACACGATTTGATCTTACTTCAGAGAAACGTTATACGCTTTCTGATCAGACAATCGATATGGTTTCTGACCTTCATAACGTGGTGTATTTTAAAGTTTACCTGGATGGAGATATGTTGCCGTATGGTTTTAAAAGGTTACGTAACGCAGTTAAGGAATTATTAGATGAATTTAGGGTGTATGGCAATGAAAACATCCAATATGAATTTATTAATCCTTCCAGTTCTGTAGATAAGAAGGAAAGAGAAAGTATTTATAAAAATTTGTATGAAAAAGGCTTATTGCCAACTACTTTAAAAGAGAGAGATGCAGAGGGTGGAACCTCACAGAAAATTGTTTTTCCTGGGGCGATTGTTACATATGGAGATAGGGAAGTGATACTCAACTTATTGAAAAGCAACCCTTCATTAACGCCTGAAATGGCATTGAATAATTCCATTCAGGATTTAGAGTATGAGTTGTCAAGTGCTATAAGGAAGGCTACTCGTAAGGAGTATCAAAAGATTGGATTTATAGAAGGACATGGAGAACTTGAAGAGATGGAAGTTGCCGACATAGTAAAATCGCTTTCAGAGTTTTATTATGTAGACAGGATAAAACTAAGCGGTCATTTGAACAATATTTATGAAATTAAGGATTATGCTTGTTTGATCATCGCTAAACCAGATACAGTATGGTCTGAACAGGATAAATTTATTATTGATCAATATATAATGAATGGTGGAAAAGTACTATGGCTTATGGATTTTGTTCAGGCTGAACTTCGGGATTTACGGTATTCGCAAGCTATGCTGGCTGTATACAACCCATTGAACCTCGAAGATCAACTTTTTACTTATGGAGTCAGAATTAATCCTGTACTATTAATGGATATGCAATGTGCGCGAATTCCTGTTCCTGGACCTTTGGTGGGGGCACAATCGAAATATGCACCTGCACCTTGGTATTATCACCCGATCATTCTGCCGCAGGGTAAACATCCTGTTACAAAAAATCTGGATGTCATCAGTACCAAATTTCCTTCCTTTATTGATACGGTTGGAATGAATCCGAATGTGAAGAAATTCCCGATATTGAAATCGTCAAAGTATACAAAAGTTATCAATGCTCCGGCAAGAATATCATTAGATATTGTAAGTAGTCAACCGGAGCCACGGCAGTTCAATAAATCATTTAAACCGATTGCTGTTATTCTG
>PKSZ01000201.1 GCA_002869425.1 Marinilabiliales bacterium | reverse complement strand
CTTCCAGAATTCAGGATTGTATTTAATGAAAGTTTCGCCATACAATCGGTGAAAAGCATAGTGCGTTTTATACTCAAGTTTTTGGTAATGTGAAATGGTTTGGATTCCATCATCATTGAGAACATATTCCTTTTTTATCTTATGAAAAACAGCGTCTGCATCCGGGTAGGTTTTGTTGTTATTCCCGTTTTGATTGTTTGTGTTACAGGATGCAACTAACAGTGCCAATGAGAATAATGCTGCTATATAAATTGAATTGTTTTTCTTACCTGAAATATTATTAATTCGTATCATTTTGTATTGCATTGATGATTATGACTACTTTTTCTTTAAAATTAGATATTCTTCAGCATACTTGTTCTGTGCTTCTACCGCTGCTCGAAAAGACTCCCAGTCTTCAGGCTCATATATTCGTTTTTTGAAAGAAGCATTGAAATCAAATGTATATGAATCTCCATTAAGTGCAACAGATCCATTGAAATTAGCACCTGAACCTTCTCCTTTGCTGTTTTCAGGAATACTTACAGCTTCATAACTTCCTGGGAGTTTGCAGGTCTCGTGTATTTCGACTTCTCGGCTGCAACGATCACGAAAGGCATATTCTCTTTTTTATAGTTTTGTATTAAAGTACAGGTGTCTGTTGTAGTGTTTGAATAAGTTTCGGCTGGCAACAGGTTTGAATATAATTTCCTTTTCTGTTACCACGGCATATTCAGGTATGTTGAAATAAAATGATATGGAAATAGGATTACTGTAATCATATGGGTCATCAAAGATGATAGAATCGAAATGGATGTCTGGTGAAAGAGAAGTGAGTTCTTCTTCCATGTATGAATTCCAGTATCTTTTGTGAGAACTTGTGAAAGTTCTTCGGATACTGGCATCTGATTGTCCTTCAGCTGTTAAAACAATTTTACAATTGAGATCACCGTTTTTGTTTATGGTAGAACTGGCATCTATTTTAAAATAATGCTTTTCAGGTTCTGAAACGGGTGTAATCATCAAATCTGCCCCTTCCGGGATGCCCATTAAGTAGTTTTGTTGTTGTTCTGCACTCGACCACAGTTCGCGAACAAATGGGACCCAGGTAGGATCAAGCAGATGGTATTGACCGTCAGATTTCTTGACAACCGTAACACAATGGTTAAATTGGTCGGCAGGTATGTCGTCAATTCTAGAACCAGCCATTGTCATTGCTGGATAAGATTCAAAGCCTGCAGCTCTAAGCATTGTTATCAACATGCCTGCTTTGTCTTTACAAACTCCGCAGCGATCAGTAAAAGTCATTTCGCCTTTATGTAGAGTAAATCCTTCTCCTTCTCCCATTGAAATTCCACTGTACCTGATTTCATCAGCAACCCAATGCGTAAGCAGGCTTATACTGTCGTTCTCGTTTTTTGCTTTTTCAAGAATTTCATTAACCTTTTCCTGAATTTCGGGCGTCGATTCAAAACTCCCAAAATCTTCATTCACACCATAAAACCAGCTTGATTTTGCTTCCCAGTCAGGACTGGTTGAGATGAGTAGTTTTGGGCCGATGTCTGAGTTTGCAACACGATATTGTTCGTGTGGTAATGGCATTATATTTTTCATTTTAAAAGAAAAATGCTGATGTGTTTCGTCCTTGGTTTCATTTATTTCAGCTTCACCATTATAAAACTGATATTGTATTTTTTTACTGTTTGGTACCGAAACTTCATAAGTTTTTTCCAGAATGGGTTCATATCCAAAAAAATTGACGATATCATAAAAATGTCCTTTCATTGGTGGCGTGTATCTATCTTCGTCGCTGTTGTACAGCAAAGCATAAGTGAAACCTTTTCTGAAGATCTTGATCTCAATTCCATCACCAACTTCCAGTCGCCCAATATCTATCATTTTTTGGCGTGCACCCCAGTAAATCATTCGTGCCGGAGCCGGGTAGTCATAAATGTCGTCTGCGCTGATGCTTTTAACGTCGCCATTTGTCCTGTGAATGATAACTTCCTTTATCTCTACAAAAGCGGTAAGTGGATCATAATCAAATGTTATTGTGGCTAGTTTGTTTGCACCTTCATTGGTTAATACTTTGTAAGCCAAATGCTTTGTAATATAACTTAAGCCACTTTCCTGTACATCAACCATGGTACTGTCAAAGACCACAAGCGATGGATGGCCCGGAAATTGAGTCGATGTGCCGGCTTTTTTTATGAGCTGCCCTATTGGTCCGGAAAAGGATAAAATAGGAAGGGTGACGAGCAAAAGGATCAGAAATCTTTTCATTTTATACCAATTTATAAATGTGTTTTTGCAATTAATTAATTTGATCATCTAAAGTTAGGAAAATTGTTAAAAAAGCACATATCTCAGGAATTTTTATCTTTGTATTTTGAAAAGCATATTGTTATGAACATTGATGAAATAGAAGTAGTATTTAGCAAAGAGAGTTTGTGGCTGCTTAATGTATTGCTTGGATTTATTATGTTTGGTGTAGCTTTGGAGTTGAAGTTTGAAAATTTTATTAAACTGTTTAAAACACCCAAAGCTCCTTTGATAGGTATTGTTTCACAGTTTATTTTATTACCTGCCATTACTTTTTTGTTGGTTTATCTGGTCAACCCGGAACCATCCATTGCACTGGGTATGATATTGGTTGCTGCTTGTCCTGGAGGAAATATTTCTAATTTTATGTCTTTGCTGGCCAAAGGCAATGCAGAATTATCTGTGAGTCTAACAGCATTCTCAACCGTATTTGCTATTTTTCTAACACCACTAAACTTTGCTTTTTGGGGCAGCTTGAATCCGGCTACTGCTGATTTAATGCAGAAAATAAGTATCGATCCGATGGCAATGTTTAAGATTGTATTGCTGTTGCTTGGTGTTCCTATCATTCTGGGTATGTTCATCACTCATAAATTCCCAAAGTTTACAAAGAAAATTGTGAAGCCGGTAAAGGTTATTTCTCTAATTATTTTTGCAGGATTTGTTATTATCGCTTTTGTAAATAATCTTGATGTTTTTATCAATTACATTCACTTAATTGTTGTTTTGGTTTTGTTACACAATGCAAGTGGGTTACTCACTGGATACGGTTTTGCCAGCTTGTTCAGGTTGCCGCAACCAGATAGGAGGGCTATTTCTATTGAAACAGGAATGCAGAACTCAGGCCTTGCACTTGTTTTAATTTTTAATTTCTTTCACGGCCTTGGAGGAATGGCACTAATTGCTGCCTGGTGGGGAATATGGCATATTTTGTCTGGGCTCGGACTTGCCAGTTTTTGGTCATGGAAGGGTATAAAAAAGGTAGCCTTTACTTCCTCCACGTAATTATTTTCTTTTCTTTTGAAAAAAATCTTTCAGAATTGTAGCGCATTCATGTTCCAGAATTCCTCCGGAAACAGTAGTTTTTGGATGTAAAATTTGAGTGTTTTTAGAAGAATAGCCTCTTTTTTCATCGTAGGCTCCAAAAACAATTCTATCCAGTTGAGTCCAATACGCTGCGCCTGCACACATCAAACAGGGCTCAAGCGTGACATAAAGAGTACAGCCATCAAGATATTTGCCGCCCAGATAGTTTGCTGCTGAAGTAAAAGCCTGCATTTCAGCATGAGCTGTTACATCATTCAGGGTTTCTGTTAGGTTATGACTTCTTGCAATGATTCTGCTTTTACATACTACAATAGCACCAACAGGAACTTCATCTTTGCTCTTAGCTGTTTCTGCTTCTTTTAGTGCCTGTTTCATAAAATATTCATCAGAAAATGGAGATTCCATAACTTAGCTATTTACTCGTATATTGAATATTTAAAATTTTTCTAAATGCTTATTTTTCATAACTTCGTGGAAAATCATGATGTTATGAACAAAAGTATTCTTTTTCTCGCATTTGTTTTGTATTCTTTTTCTGTTTTTTCACAAGCTCCGGAAGCTTTTAAATATCAGGCGGTTGCTAGAGATGCTAATGGAGATATTGTAGCCAATCAGGCAGTTTCAATTCGTATTGGTATAATGAGTGACTCAATAAATGGTACTGAACTATACACTGAGGAACATCAGGTTACAAGTAATGCTTTTGGTTTAATTGCATTGAATATTGGAATGGGAAATCCTATAAATGGATATTTTTCTGTTATTGATTGGGGTACAGCAGATCATTTTCTGAAGGTTGAAGTCGATATTACCGGAGGAACAGATTATCAACTGATGGGCGTTAGTCAATTGTTATCTGTACCTTATGCATTGCATGCGAAAACTGCTGAAAATACAGATGATGCAGATGCTGATCCGCAAAATGAGATTCAGGATATGCAGTTAAGTGGTGATACTTTGTATATGTCAGGTACTGACCCTGTTTTTTTAGAAAATCTTAGCGATACGAGTTATTGGGAAAAATCAGGAGAGGATTTGTATTACAATACTGGAAAGGTTGGTATTGGAAATATTACATCTAACGGCCGATTAATGGTAATGAGCGATACAGCTACTTCTGCTGATGATGTGATTTTTAGTGTACTAAACTCAAGTGGAGACACTGTTTTTGCTGTTTACCAGGAAGGTGTAAGGGTTTATATTCCAGAAAATCAGGCAAAAGCGGCCGGAAATAAGGGTGGTTTTGCTGTTGGTGGTTTTAGTCCGGCAAAAGGTATGGATCAGGAGTTCTTGATGGTAAATGAAGATAGTGTCCGTGTTTATATTAAGGAAGATGGGGGTGCTAAAGCAACAGGAAACAGAGGAGGGTTTGCCGTTGGTGGTTTTAGCCCGGCAAAAGTTCCTACCGATTATTATTTTAATATTGAATATACGGATTCAACTGAGGAAATTCGGCCAAGTAAACCACGAATGTTATGGTATCCTCAGAAGGAAGCATTTCTAACAGGAAGAGTATTGATTGAATCTGTTGATAGTGTAGGTTTAAATTCATTTGCGACTGGGCATGAGTCAAAAGCGATAGGCGACTGGTCGCAGGCACTGGGGTACCAATGTAGATCTGCTGAAGATTATGCTACTTCATTGGGCTATAAAAGTGAAGCAAGGGCATTGAATTCCTATGCATTGGGTGATTCATCAATGGCCATTGGCGAAGGTTCTTATGCATTCGGTTACAGATCAACTGCAACCGGACAAGGAGCGATAGCTTTTGGTACAGAGCGAATTCCTGCTTTGGGCGGATTGCTTGATGATTATACTGTGGCAGAAGGAGATTATAGTTTTGCAGTAGGTATGGGAGCTAAGACTACTGGAATGGGCTCTATTTCCATTGGTGTGGGAACACAAACAGGAGCAATTGGTTCTGTATCATTGGGTTTTGATTGTGTCTCAGATGGTGCTTATTGTGCATCTATTGGATCTCATAACGATATTTATTCATCCGCTAGTTTTGGATTTGCATTGGGTACTATGAATGAAATCAGTGGAAATACTAGCATGGCTGTTGGTGCGCATAATAATGTTTCTGGTCAGGCAAGTATTGCTGTAGGAACTTACAATACTGTTTCGGGTTTGAATTCTGCTGTTGTAGGATTTCATTCTGAAGCTTCAGGTGGTTCATCAATGGCAATAGGAACTTTTGTTTCAACAAATAATAAATTGGGCTCAATAATTTTTGGAGATGCTTCTAGTATTGGTACTACTTATAATAGTGCTGACAATCAGTTTATGGTTAGGGCAATTGGTGGATATGTTTTTTATTCTGATCCTGCTTTGTTAGAATTAAACTCTGTTTACATCAGTCCATTGCAAGGAAATGTGGGTATTGGAGTAAGTTCTCCTGAGAGAAAATTACATATTCGTGATGTAATGAGGCTGGAGCCAAGATTAACGGCACCATCTAGCCCTGAAGCAGGTGATATGTACATCGATGCCACAAGTGGTAATAAATTAAAGGTGTACGATGGATTTACTTGGCAGTCTTGCTGGTAGTTCCTTTAATATGAAACTCGTTTTGTAAAATTAGCCGGAATTTTATACCGACTGGCTTTTTCTTATTATTTTCGTAACTTAATTTAAACTAAATTGTTATGTACAGAACTCATACATGCGGCGAATTGAATATTGATAATCAATCAGAAAATGTAACTTTATCTGGTTGGGTTCAGAAAATCAGGGATAAAGGGTCTATT
>PKSZ01000200.1 GCA_002869425.1 Marinilabiliales bacterium | reverse complement strand
GATTGTATTTACTGATAAGCCATTTCAAAGTACTTGCATAATTTGGATCAGTAGCATAGCCGGCTCTTTGCAAAGCATCAGCCTGTTCCTCCGGTGTTTTTGCAGAGAATACTCCATGCCTTGTGTAGCGTTGATTTTCCTTCAGGAACTTCACCCTGTCTTTGAAACTGTCCTCCGGATTGTTGTACCAGCGGAAACCGTCTTTGATATACACATCTTTCCCATCGAACACTTCACGGGTATTCATATCAATAACTTTTCCTTTCCACCCGGGAGATGCTTTTATTCCGAAATGATTGTTGTATTTACTTGCCAGCGAGCTTTGCCCATTACCACTTTCCAATATTGCCTGAGCCATGAACAGGGATGGAAACAATCCTGTTCCTTTTGCTGCTTTAATTACAGCATTTGTAAATCTCTTTATGTAATCCAATCGTACCGACATAATGCTATTTCTTTAAAAATTTCAATACTTCTTCTTTCTCCAGGGAATTTCCATAACCAGCCCTTTCCAAAGCAGTTTCGGTCAATGGGCCGAAATAACCATCCACTTTCAATTTTTCTCCATAAAACTTATTTAATACAGTTTGGATATTCTGCACCATTTTCCCTTTGCAGCCCTTTTTGTAAGGAAACTCTGTACATTCCCTGTATGATGTGGATCCACCACCATTATTCGGAGGTTCTGGAAGTTTGTCCTGATTTTCTTCCGGCTCACTTTTTTTGTTCAGTCCAAGTTTCTGTTTAATCAAGTCCCTTTTCCAGAAAATAACCGTCCCGACTATGGCAACGATTAATATTGCTATGATTTTCTTTTTTCTGCTCATTTGCTTCAATTAATAGGTTATACCATGCTGACGCAACGTATCCCTTACTTCTTCCATTTCTCCACTATCCAAATCATCGCCCAGCCACATTTTTAGATCACCGGTGAGGTCTGCATAAAATGTACCTCCATCTTTTTTTCGTACCCCGAAACTTTTCTGAAGGAAATTCCAGTCATCCTGTGTTTTCAGTCGCATCATCACATCCATTATGCTTTCCTCCATCGTTCCGGTTCCGTTCATGGCCGATTCTAAAGTGCTACACATGGAGAAGTATTCGCCCCTTTCGTAAGTCAGGTTACTGTTATTCACCTCCAGTTTGTTGATGTCTTTATGGAACATCTTGCGGATGCTGCCCATTATCCGATTTTTGAAGAGCAGAATCAGGATGATTAAGAGTATAATATTCCTTGCCCTTCTCCGGTTGTCCGGCGGGATGGAATTATACTTATCTTTTAGTTTTTGTCCTGCTGCCACAAAAGCCTGGTACATCGTTCTATGATTTTAAAACTTTCAACACTTTTCTTACATACTTTGGCAATCTCATAAGCATCTGGGCTTCTGAAAGATGTTCGCCTTCTTCCAGCATATCCTTAACCACCGGAATAAGGTCGGGCTTTTCGTGGATCATCTCCACCGTACTCATCAGGTCTTCATGTTTGATGGAATTGTTCAGTACTTTCAGAGCATTGAGTTTTTGTGAAAGTTCCCCTGTATTTTCAGCTTCTAATTGAAGATCCTTTTGAAGTTCTTTTTCGCCTTCTTTAATCGTTATCGTCAGATGGTATGTTTTCATTTTCTTCCGTATTTTGTTTTGTTTCTTCTTCTTTTTTTGGTTTTTCTTCAGGATTATCCGGCTCTCTTTCCTCGTCCGGTTCCTCCGGCATTAAAACATCCAATAGAGCAAATTTCTGTTCCTCATCCAGTCCTTTGATCAATCCCATGAGTTGCCCAAAGGAATCTTCTTTCTTATTTTCTTTCCCGGATTTTTCTTCAAAGCCTTCATCATCAAATTGTGTAGATGAAGTGCCCTGTATGTCTTCCTGCTCTTCCTCCTTTTTCCTTTGCTTTCTTTTCTTGAGTTTTTCTTCCACTTCGTCCAGACCGAAAGCAGATTTCCCAAGTTCAAACAGTCCCCCTGCAATGGTTTTTGTATATTCTTTTACTGTTCCAAGCCCTTCCGCTCTTCTTTCCTCTAAACCTTCCAGTTCCTCCCGGAGCTTTTGTTCTTTGTCCTCTATTTCTTTTGCTCGCAGATCAAGCTTGTAGAGTTCCATTTTCATTTCCAATTCAGCAATACGTTTGATGGCCTCAGCTTCTCTTTTTGCTGAAACTTCCTGATATTCTGCTTTTATGGAACGTGCTGCATCAGTTACATTTTTATCAATAATGCCTTGTATGTCCCGATATGTAAAACCACCCATGCCTGACATTCCTCCTTGCCTGCTTTGTCCAAATCCCTGAAAACTCAGTGGCATCATTTGTTCCTGTCCTGTTGGGTAAGGATTTGCCGAACCCATGAATAATGGTTGGCCAATGTCGTTTCCTTTGTACTTGTCGAACCTCAACTTGAAATACTTTTTCGTATTGTTGAGCATATTGTTAGGGTTGCCCTTCTCTGCATTGCCAATTACAATTACCAGTTCCGGAGGATACTCTCCACTGGCATGATCGCCCAGAAAGTTCCTGAATTTTTCCGCATCCTTTGATGTCCCGGCACAAATCTCCTTCATCTGGTTTTGCAAAGGGCGAATGCTCCACAAATCGTAAAAAGGAATAGTATGACTGCAAAAGCGGTCAACAAAATTTTCATCATAATCGTGTATATCGAAGATATGCTGCATTATTTTACGATTTTTAGTTTTACATAACTCACTTCATAACTAAAAGATGAAGATTGACTGAAGTAAATGTTCCCTTTATGCCTGCTGATAATTTCATTGATGATTGTTTCCGGGCTTGAGACCCTTTTTTCAATCAACCGGCTATCCGTGGCCGAATGAAATTCAAGCCAGAAGTTTGCTGAAACCTCCATGCTTATTTTATGGATAAAAACCGTTTCATCAGCTGCCACATCTATTCTTACCGGATTTTCTTCCTGGTGATGGGAAATAACAAAGGCCTGATTCTCATCAAGCTCCATGTCCATCATCATTTCAAGTATGCCGTTTATTACTGCCATTTATTCTTCCTCCATTATCAGGTAAACCGAAACATTATTGCTTGCCGGTATTCTTAGTTCATTGCATATTACACCACTGATAATCTCCATCTGTACCGGTTTTTCAAAAATAAAAGGCCTTTTGTTGGGCGGAGTGTCCATTGCTGCCTGAAACTCAAAATTTCTCAGTAATACTTCTTTCCCGTTGTCAAACGTTAACGACAGCATGGCCCCGCCCGAACAAAAAGCACCAAGTACCTTCTTGTACCCTTTGGCAGAAAGCCGGAAGGATTCACTTCCTTGGTTTTTCAGTTTCCCCTGATATATTTTATTCAAACAATGCACTGGTCAAACCGTTTGGGTTATTAGTTAACAATAGCTGGAATTGCAGCTTATAAACTTTTGACCAGTCCGGATCCCTGAACTTCACCACCAGCTCATCACCGGCAACCTGAATCGGTTTGAACCAAGCATAAAAACGCTTATTGGGTTGCACTGCTTTTGATGACATAATGTGAACAGCTTCAAAATTTTCCGGTAGTATTTCAATGCCTTTTACCTTTAGCTGTTCCAGTATTGATGCAGGGGAACAATTTACGTCCGACAATGCTATGCCTACCACAAATTTGTAATCCGGATCCAAATTGTCCTTCAACTCATGCACCTGATCTGAAACAATCTCCTTATCAATACACTGGACTATAAAGTCCATATTTCCCGTGTTTGCCATATTTTATTCCCTCCTGTGATTTCTTTCTGCAGTAATTTTAATTTCCTCGATTTCATCATTGTGCCGTTCTAACATCTTTTCATGAAGCTCCACCGATCTTCTCAAGTACTCAATATCTTTCTGGCTTCCTTTGATTGACAGGGATAGTTCCTGAATCACCTTTTTCAGCTCCCTGACGTTGGCCACAAAGAAAGTAAGGGTGATTCCATTCAGTGAAAGCAAAACGCTTATAATGATGCTCAATACATAAGAATTATCCATTATCTTCCTCCCTTTCCGTTTCAATTTCAATAGGTTTGTCTGTGCTGAACCAGGTCGAAGCATACATGCGAGCTTCAGCAAACTTTTGCAATGTTTTTGGTCCAAAACTGGCAGTAATAAGCAGTATATCCAGTTCTATGAATATTTTGTTTATCATGATCTGCCAAATGATCACCCCAAAAGAGAAAAGCAGCGTTAACAGCGATTGCAGACGGATCAGCGAGTTAACGCCCTTTCTCTCTTCCAGATATTTTTTCACCCACTTCATTCAGTTTCCGCTGTGTTTTCTGTGGATGTTTCAGTACCGGTAGTTTCTTCATTTACTGTTATAGTTTCAGAACCTGATTCTTCCGTTTCATTTTCTATTCCCAGTATATTCAACTTTTCAATTTCAGCCTCATGTGATCCTTCGCCTTCAAAGTTGAAATTGACAATTTCAGTTTCACCATTCTTAATGGTCACTTCTTTGCCATCTACTTTCCTGTTATCGTATTCGCAAACCACAATGTAAGTCCCTGCCTCTAAATTCATCTTGTAGAAACCGTACTGATTGGTAATTGCCACAAATTCTTCCCTGGCTTCCTTTTCACTTTTTAAGGCAACTATCCTGATAGCCGATAAAGGCTTTTTATCAAGTGTGACTGTACCGATAAGCATTCCATGATCTGCTGTTTCCGGTAAACCTCCAAATCCATGAACTGCATCCCACAATTCAGGGTCTTTGCGTATTTCTGCTGCAAAATATTGCCTTTTCTCTCTTGAAAGGGCTTTTACTGATGTCAAATCAAATTTATCTTCTTCCATTGCATTACTCATTTTTACTTCTTTTGAAGATTAAACATAAGGGAACCGGCACAGCCGGAACCCCATTCACTAACTAATAGCTTTTCACCTCAGTTCCGATGAGCTTAAGTTTTACCTGTCCGCTCATGCTGGCCGGAGCTTCATCAATCTCAAAAGAAATGGTTTTTTTGGGCACAATCAGTTTCGGATTGTTCAATACGATAATGCAAAAATCCCTTTGCGTATTATAACCGAAAACCGGACTTTGGAACATATCCACCGGATTTTTGCTCATAATCTCACGTGTTCCGAGCTTGAAAGTGAACACTGCATTGGCCAGAAAGTCAGGGAACAGCTCATCAAAACGTCCTGAGTTTCCACTACGGTATTGCAATGACAATGCAGATAACAGGAAGAATTGATTTTCATTCAGTTCCGCATCATCAATGTTGCGAAGACCTGCTTCACTCTTTTCGTTTTTCTTGATTACATCTGTACTGGTTCCGCTCAGTTCCCTGATCACAAAATATTCCTTATCGGAAATCTGTGCACGGTCTTCCTTCAGGTGCTTCTGCATATTTACCGGAAGCCTTGGTATGCGTTCAATCATTTGTTTCCGGAACATGCTTGCTCCCAACTTTGAGAATTGTGCTGCCTTCCTTCTTGCCGGAAGTCCTGCTTCAATATCTCCGCTTAATCCGCTGAGGATAATTTCCTCGTTTGTCATTTCATTCATTTTTAAATCGATATTTAGTTCAACAATTAGTATTATACTTTTTAACCGTAAAGCTCTTTGGAGGCCTGTTTAATGCAGTTTTTCCATTTCATTTTTGGATGTTTCTGCCTAATCTTGCGGGCTCTCTCGGTAATCATCCTGAACCGGGCAGATGCCTCATTGTCTTTACCTTTCCTGACTGCCGGCTTTCTCTTTTTTGTAGGGCTCTGATAAGTTCTACTTTTTCCTATTCTTCCCACGTAATCCTCCTTACCGCTCACCCTTTTTTTTTTACTTCTGCCCATGCTTCTTTCCAGGCCCTTGATCCACCACCTTTGGCTTTAGCCAATTTTCTTACCTCTGCATACATACTGTTGTAATTCTTTGCAGCAGAAATTTGCTTCTGTGACAATGGCCTGTTGAATGCATCCCTGAACACTTTTTTGTAATAGGTTTTGCGGTTGGAGGCATTGTAGGGCTTTTTGTCCTTTTTGATCTCTTCCCTGACCAGTGAGGCATAAGCACGGTTGTTAAAGCCCTGTCTTTTGATGTAATTTTCCTGTTTCCGGCTTAAACCTGCCTCTCCAAGACCTCTCAAAGCCCTTTGTCGCATTTTCCAGACAAT
>PKSZ01000049.1 GCA_002869425.1 Marinilabiliales bacterium | reverse complement strand
CGATGAATCACACACTGATAAGGGCAGAATACGACATGAATGGAATCGTTGTATATGCCAATATGAACTTTCTTGAAATTTTGGGTTATGAAAACAATTCAGATATCGAAGGTCAGCATTTTTCTAAGTTTATTGACAATAAAGATTTGCCAAGGTATGAGGCAATGTGGACTGAATTAATTCACGGTGGTAAGCATCATAAGGTTGATATGAGACATCTCACAAAAGAAGGAAAAGATGTTTGGGTAATGTCTACATATGCATGTCTAAGAGATGAGAATGGGGATCCTGTAAAAATTTCATTTATTGGAATCGATATTACGGAGCGAAGAAAACAAGACCTGGCATACGAAAGTCAGATAAATGCATTAAACAATGCATTGTTGAAGGCTGAGTTGTCTTCTGATGGAGAATTTGTAAGTAAAAACAAACTTTTTGAGTCCTTATTTGAATACGATGAGGAACAATATAAGAGCTTAACAATTTTTGATTTTCTGGCAGCAGAAAATAAGGATAGTTTTATCATTGACTGGAGAGAAATACTGGAAGGAAGGCCATATAAAAGCAGACAAAAACTTGTTACCGGCTCTGGTGAATATAAGTGGTTTCAGGTGAATTATTCATCTACATTTAACTTGTATGGAGAGCTGGATAAAGTTATTCTTTTGGCTACAGATATTACTGAACAAAAGCGAATCGAAGAAGATGCGCATAAGAAAGCAGAAGAGCTCAAAAAGCAGGAAAAGGAACTTCGTCATAATATCGAAGAGATGAAGTCCATTCAGGAGAAAATGACTGCCAACCAGGAAAAGCTTACGCTTAGTGAAAAGCAGTTGAAAGAACAAGTAGCTATCGTAGAGCAGGAAAAGTACAAAACAGCACAGATTCTGGAAGGTTGTGTTGAAGGTATTATTTCATTCAGAGAAGATGGAACGGTTGAAATGTACAACAAGGCAGCAGAAGATATTCTGGGTTTTCCTAGAAGTGAAATTATTGATAAAAACATTACAGATTTCATTGGTTTAAGCATTGTAGAAACAACCAATGATGTGGAAATCATATACAATGGTCCTGAAAAGATCAAGCTTAACAATGCAAAGAACGAAATTATGGTGAAAAATGCCTCAGGTGAAGAGGTGTCTGTGCTTATTACATTAAATGAGGTAATTACAGGTGAGGAATACAATTTCACTGCCTTCGTTCAAAATATTGAAGTAGAATTGTTTTAATATGGAAGAAAACAAGCGTCATAATAATTGTAATCATCTTATACGCTCAATCAGTGATATTAATCGCAGACTTGATGATGTGCAAGAATATATGGATAAAGACTTCCTTGGAATAAGTAAGAGGCTAAGGGTGTATAATAAGCAATTGAATACGGTTACAGATGATGCAGAAACCATATATAATGTTGTTGAGAACGAAAACATTGTCCAGTTTTTTAATATTCTTAAGAATACTTCAAAAACACTTGATTGGCTGAAGTTTGGATATTTTAGAAGTCTTGAAAAATCTTTTGTTTCGTTGAACATCCAGCTAAAACAATTGAATATTAGTATACAGGCATTGAATCGATTAAATAGCCTTCTGGATAAGTCATCAATTGATAATGGAAACAGTCTTGTGGATGAAGGAGCCGGAATCATTGTTTCTTTAACCAAGGCATATAAGCTGAAGAGATTGGTTTTGGTTCAGTCCGACTGGTTGGTGAAGTTGAGAAATGTAAGTGAAGAGTTTTGGTCTGCCATTTCTGATCAGCTAAAAGCTGTGACGGGATTTATTACAGAACAGCATCAGTTTGCTAAAGAGGCAGCTCCCGGATTAAAAAAGAAAACCAGTGATTGCCTAAATAATATTGACCAGATAATTGTGGATTTGCAGTATCATGATATCATTCGTCAAAAGATTGAACATGTTCAGGAGACCAATAGTAAACTAATTGATGAATTGAGTGAGTTTAGTTCGTCAGGTTCTTGTATAGATAAGCCCGGTGGTTTGAATTATATATCCAAATTATCTGGAATCCTGAAGCTTCATGCTGAAATACTTAATCTGGCCAATAATGAGTGTCAATCATCCACTTCCGGGATTAAAACTAACCTTGAAAAGATTCTTGAAGGAAGCAAGGCAATATCTGTTTTCCGACTTGAATATTCTGATTATCTGAGCTTTGCGGATAATGATTTTACCGAGGAGTTGGCAAATGAATTATATCGCTCTGTAGAGAAAATTGAAGATATGGTTATTTTGGTTAGCAAGATCAAGCATGGAGTATTGTCTCATTCAGAAATTTGCAGCAGAATAGAAAAATACTCATCGAGCCTTTTGCAATACGTAGAACAAGAGCAGGTAAAGGAGAAAGGTACTTTGGATGAAAGGGCTGTTTTAAATATAGAGGAAACGGTTTCAAAAGTTTTGTATTTTGGATCAATTGGAGAAGAAATAATTAGTACTGAGTTTTCTCGCAAAAGAACAGACCTTATTCAGAGCTTGAAAAATGACTTTGCCGGTATTTCCTCACAGGTTCTTTCTCTTTTAGATCCTGTAGGTTTAGACGATTCGCATGAAGTAAAAGAAAAGGATCAGTTAAGCATCACAGTTACAGCAGAATTAAAACATCTACTTGAACATATAGATGAGTCTAACTATTTTGAAAAATCAGTCGATGAACTTCAGGATAAGATGAAAACTGTTCTTGGAAAATTCGAAATAGAAGATAGTGAGGAGGCCGATAAAATTTATGAGGAAATAAGAGAATCTTATACAATGAGTAGTGAGCGAAAACTACATGACGAAGTACTGGGCGCTGATGGCCAGGACGATATAGACGAAGACGATTCAATAGAATTTTTTTAATATGAGTGAAAAAAAGTATAAAATAACAGTCTCAAAAAAAGACGGACAGAGTATCGTTAAGATATCTGGTGAGTTAACCATTGATTTTGCCACAGAAATTAAGTCTGAGTTGGCTAAACTTGTCAAAAGTAAAAATGACATTACAATTGAGTTAACAAAAGTTTCTACTTTGGACCTAACCTTTATTCAGTTGCTGATTGCATTGGAAAAATCGATAAAGGAAAAAGGGAAAAAGTTCTCAGTTAAGTCAAACCTGAATGATGAGTGTAAAAAGCTACTGGTCAATTCGGGTTTAAATAGTTTTGTGTCAGCATAATAATAAATAAATATGAAAAAGAGGATTTTAATTGTTGATGATTCAGAAAGTATTAGGGAAGTATTAAGTTTTACCCTTGAGAATGCAGGATACGATGTGCTTGCAGGTGTTGACGGAGAAGATGCACAAAAGTATCTGAACGGAGAGCCAATTGCTCTTGTGATTACAGATTTACACATGCCAAATAAAGATGGTATAGGTTTTATCAAAGATGTAAGGGCGCATGAGGACTATAAGAGGGTGCCCATTCTATTCCTTACAACAGAATCACAAACAGCAAAAAAAATGGAAGCTAAATCTGCAGGAGCAACCGGTTGGATTGTTAAGCCATTCGTTCCCCAGAAATTGTTGGCAGCCATAAACAAAGTAGTGCGATAAGCAAATTAAATCAGCAGATTACAATGGATCAATTTAAGCAAAAATTTAAAGAAGAAGCCACGGATCTTATCAATGATCTGGAGGAGGCATTGCTTCTTTTGGAACAGAATCCAAACGACAAGGATATTGTTGAAAGGGTTTTTAGAGCAATGCATTCTTTGAAAGGTGGAGGTGCGATGTTTGGTTTTGACCATGTGAGTGAGTTTACTCATCATCTGGAAACCATCTACGACCTTGTGCGTGAAGATAAGTTTTTGGTTAGTGCCGATTTGCTTACAATTACCCTGGAATCTGTTGATCACATTAAGGATTTGCTGTTTTCTGACGAAATTACAAAGGAGATTGAGAACAATCACTCTGTATTAATTACAAAGCTTTCAACGCTCGCAACCAATGATGTAGGTAAAGCCGCTACACCTATAGAAAATCAAGACAATACAGCTTCCACTCAAAAGTCTTTTTATGTCTTTTTTAAACCAAATCCTGATGTTTTTGAGAATGGTACAAATCCCTTGTATTTGCTTGATGAGCTCTGTGAATTGGGTGAGTCAAGAATTATTTCTCATTCTGAAAACATTCCATTACTGGATGACCTTAAGGAGAGTAATTCATACTTGTATTGGGAGGTTATTATCGTTACAGATCAGGAACTAAATGCCATTGGTGATGTTTTTCTATTTGTAGAAGACGATTGCGAATTGGAAATTACACAGGTGGCCGAAGGTAATCTTTTAGCAGACGAAAAAGTAATAAGGTATTTAGCGGATATAGAAAAGGAATCCAAGGTTGTTGATATTCAAAAGTTAGAGCGAGAGATTTCTAAAAACAAAGAAAACAAAACAGAGCAGGGTTCTAAAGAGTCTACAGGAACAGATACTTCTGTAATTTCCAGTATTCGGGTGGCTTCTGATAAAATTGATACCTTGATGAATCTCGTTAGTGAACTGGTAACTACTCAAGCTCGTCTAAGCCTGTTTACAGAGCAACAGGAGGATGCAGAACTGGATGCAATTGGTGAAAATATCCAAAAGTTATCCAGGCAGTTAAGGGATAATGCTTTCAGTATCTCTTTAATACCACTTCAAAGTATCATTACCCGGTTTCAGCGGCTTGTAAGAGATTTGTCAAATGGGCTTGGAAAGAAAATTAATTTCAAAACTGAAGGAACTGAAACAGAGCTTGATAAAACAATTATTGAAAATCTTACCGATCCTATTTTACACATCATTAGAACTAGTATTGATCATGGTATCGAGGATGTTCAAACACGTATAAATTCCGGAAAACCGGAAGAAGGAACAATATTATTGCGATCTTTTTATTCAGGAACCAATGTTTTTATTCAAATTATTGATGATGGAAAGGGACTAGATCACGAAAAAATCAGGCAAAAAGCCATTGAGAAGAATTTAATTAGTGAGTCAACACAATTAAGTAAAAAGGAAGTTTTTGATCTGATATTTATGGCTGGTTTTAGTACTGCCAAAGAAGTAACCGATGTTTCCGGAAGGGGTGTAGGAATGGATGTTGTCAAAAGGAAAATTTCAGCTATACGTGGTGATGTTGAAGTGGATTCTGAACCCGGAGAGGGAACAACCATTACAATTAAATTGCCACTCACATTATCAATTATCGATGGTTTGCTGGTAAGGGTAGGTGTTACTGATTTTATTGTGCCGCTCTCCGCTGTTCAAAAAATATATGCTGTAAATAAATCTGAAATTATCGACAATTACACACACACTGTTGTCCTTGATGAAAAACAAACTCCTTTTCATAATATGCGTGAGTTTTTTACCATTGATAAGGAAATGCCTGACACAGTGCAGGTGCTTGTGGTTACATATGAAGAACAATCTGTTGGTATTGTTGTCGACTATGTGGTTGGTGAATACCAGGCAGTAATCAAACCTTTGGGTAAACATTATAAGGATCAGGAATTCATTTCTGGAGCTACTATCCTTGGTGATGGAAGTGTAGCTCTGGTGCTAGATACAAATAAAATTATTAAACAATCTGCAGAAGAAGTTTAAATTAAAATTATGGAAGAACAAATAAACACAAACATTAAGAGCTATTTATCCTTTAAGCTGGGTGAAGAAGTTTTTGCCGCAGGAGTGAAAAATGTCTTAAACATACTTGAAATGGTTAAGATAACGGAGGTTCCAAAAGCGCCGGACTATATGAAAGGGGTTATCAATCTTCGGGGAGCCGTTTTACCTGTAATCGACACAAGAATTAAGTTTGGTATGGAAGAATCGGAGTTTACCAAAGATACTTGCATTGTGGTCTGTGAAGTGGACCAGGACGGTGAAGAAGTAAAGGTTGGAGCTATTGTTGATGCCGTGAAGGAAGTAATTGAAATTGACGATAAAGATATTCTTCCTCCTCCGGGGATCGGAAACAAATATAAATCTGAATTTATAACAGGAGTTATTCACCTTGATGAGCAATTTATTTTAAAACTGGATATGAATAAGGTTTTTTCAACTGATGAATTAGTGATGCTACAAAACAATCAAAACGAAACAAATAATGAATAAGAAATAAAAAACACACGTGACCATGAAATTAAAAGACTTAAAATTAGGAACAAAATTCGCGCTGTCATTTGGGATAGTAATATTCATTATGTTGGTTTATGCGCATTG
>PKSZ01000225.1 GCA_002869425.1 Marinilabiliales bacterium | reverse complement strand
TTGTTGAGTTCGATAGTTTGAAAGTTACCGCTGACAGCTTAATAAAGACCATAGGAAAAATGGGCTTTAAATCTGAAATAAAACATGAAAACCCTCTAGAATAATGGAAATAAAATGTAAACCAGGGCATAGCCTGGAATTATCAATGCAGGTTGAGGAAAAGGATACGGCAGCAGCTTATGGTTCCGGAATGGTCAAGGTTTTTGCCAGTCCAGCCATGATTGCCTTTATGGAAAATACGGCTTTAAAAGCTGTTTTGGATTTTTTGCCCCAGGGATACAATACTGTTGGAACTGCAGTGAATGTTTCGCATATAAAGGCAACTCCGGTGGGAATGAAAGTTACATGCAAGGCAGAGATTGTTAAAATTGAAGGCCGTAAACTGGTTTATGCTGTAAAGGCATGGGATGAAGAAGGATTGATTGGAGAGGGAGAGCATACACGATTCATTATTGATTTGGAGCGTTTTATGTCTAAGTTGAAATAATGTAGCTTGTCCAGAATGAAAACAAGGAGAGGATGTATATTTTGGATACATCCTCTCTTTCATTTTAGATGATTAAGGTTACTTCGTAAACCTGAATTTATATATGTAGGACGATTGACAAGTTGCAGCTTCATTAAATTTCAAACCTTGAAGTGTTGCTTCCACATATTGAGAAAGATAATCATTGTTCCCATCAATTCTGTTGATTATAATATTGCCTGCATCATTGATAAAAAAATCAACAGCAACAATTCCTTGTTCATTCAGTTCCTGTGCATATCGGGGATATGTGATGGTTTTTTCTATGGTTTGCTTTACAAGATCGTTTTTAGGTAGTTCTTTTGAAAAAGAGTTAAAAGATACCATTAGACCAAGGATGCTTACGAGTGTTAAAGTTTTTAGTGTTTTCATAGCTTTAATTTTTAATTGTTTGCTTCTGATTAATCATATTGTGTGCCAGAGTTTGTAAAGAACAGTAGTGTAGGGTGTTAGGTGTGAATTTCTGTGATGAGTGTAAGGGTGCAATTGTGTCAAAAACGAAACATGGTGTGTACGTATTCGTACATTTATATTTTTGATCTTCAATACAGGAATACTCTTAAGATGAAAAAATCAAAAGCATAATCTGGTTCTAAATGTTAACTTTGATAAAAATAATACAAGCATATGAAACAGATAACCAGTAGAAAAAGTCCCTTGACTTTTAGTGACAAAGAAGTATCAGAGACTGCAATTGCAGAAATATTACAAAATGCATCATGGGCTTCATCATCTTACAATAATCAACCCTGGTATTTTATATCTGTGTTCAGGAAAGAAAAGAAGGTTTTTCAAGCTGTTTTAGATACATTGGTTCCTGCGAATCAGGAATGGGCAGGTTCTGCATCTTGTTTTATTGTAAATCTGGCAACTTCACGATACTCCAATGGTAAGGAGAACAAATTCTATACTTATGAATTGGGGATGGCTGTAGCCAATTATGTTACGCTGGCTATGGATAAAGGTATTTATTGTCATCAAATGGCAGGTTTTTCAAAAGATAAGCTTGAAAAAGTCATAAAGATTCCTGCTGAATATTAAATAATTTCAATTTCTGCATTGGGCTTTTTGGGTGATGAATCTAATTTAACTGGAATGTTAGCAGAAAGAGCAAATGCCCCAAGAGAAAGAAAGAAGCCAGAAGAGTATATATCTAAAGCTATTCTTCGTTGATCAGTGTAAGCAGTTTCTCTGCATTTACAGTATTGGAAAAATTATTGTTTAATGTAGTTTTTCTTAGCTGTATCATTTCATCAGTGTAATTTGTTTCCATAATTTGATGAATGTTCTCTGTCATTTGTTCATTATTATCAAAAATATAACAAGCTTCTTCTAATCCTGTATTGACTACCATTTCTGTATTTGTAATGCAAAACCTGCCTTTATACAGTGCGTTGAGTAGTTTTAGTTTTAGTCCGGTAGACTGGAAAGTAATGAGCAAATTAATGTGTGCATTAACAATTAATTTCTCCATCATATCAAAAGAGGGATTTTCAATAAGCTGTATATTGTTGTGCTTAAAGAGAGCTCTTTTTAGTTTCTGACCAGGATTTTTACCTGCAACAATTACTTTGTAATCTATCTTGGAGAAAATATTATTTGCGAGGTAAATGCAGGCTTTTTCGTTTTCTTCAACCGATAAGTTGCCATGATATAATATATAGTCACCTTTACCTGTTTGTGAAATAATATTTTCATTTTCATGAAAAGCAGGAATCAGTGTTGTGTTGGCGTGCTTTGCTGAATAGTATAAAAAGTCATTCATGGAAATAACAGCCAAACCATCTGCTGAATGAATAATTTCTTCAAATGATTGTAATTTCTTAGCTTCAGTTTGAAAAAAGATTTTTCTGACGGGCTTTTTTGTCACCGAAGCAAGTCCTAAGTAGTATTCATGCTCAATATTGTGCATCCTGATATACTTTTTGCGGTCTTTTAATGCGGGATGTGCTATGGTTGAAGTTGTATGAATACCTTCAAAGAGAATTGGATAATCGTCTTTTAGTAAGTTTTCCAGCAATTTTTTAGAAGATCTTGTAATTACAATATATGGTTCTTTCTTTAGTGAGTATCGAATACCTGTTTTTCGCTTGTAATAATTAACCTCACTGCAATATTTGAGTAATTCTTTTGATGGAGCCCTGTCATACTTAAAGCAATGTAAAATAATTTCATAACCTGCTTCATGAAGTGCTTTAACTTTATAAAACACATCTATTACTCCTCCATAATCAGCTGGAAAAGGAACGGTAAACGAAACAATATGTAATTTTTTTTCCACTAGCTTTAAATATAGTGTTTACTAAGGAAATACTGATGTTTATACGGATTATTTTAATTCAATTACGAAAAAAAATTGCAACATATGCAGCACACAAAAAAAAAGTACGTCATTTAAGTGAAATCAAAACAAATTGAAATAATAATATTAAAACATAGAAATCATGAAAACAAATTTTAAAATCTCTGGTCTTGCTATAATATTTTTAAGTCTGTCTGCCTTTTCTTTTGCGCAAACAAACCCTCAGTTGGCGAATTTGTCATCGAAGGATGGTTATGAAAGCCGATTTGAGCACAAGGAAGTAAAACCTGCTCAACAAGTTTTATGTGAAGCATATTTTGTTGGGGAAGATGGTGAAGTTGTTATTGATTTAATATCTGATACGGATGATCCTGTTTTAATAACTGTAACAGATCTTTCAGGTAAGTTTTTACATTCGTTTATTCATAGGGGAGGAAAAGGGCATTTTACAAAAAGAGTTGTAGTTGAAACCATGCCAGATAGTATTAGTATTGATAAGCTTGAAACAACAGAAAAGGTAATATCAAATAAATTCAGCATATAGCGCACCTTCAAAAAGGTTACTAGCAGAAAGGGGAGGCATGAAAGTCTCCCTTTTTTATTGATATTGAGTGTACCTTATGTTATCTTTGCCGGCTAAATAATTTGTTATGGAAAAGGAAATAAAACAAGTAATTGCTGAAGCATTGAGTGTATTGTATGAAATTAAATCAAGCAAAGATAGAATACAAATACAAAAGACAAGGAAAGAGTTTGCCGGCGATTATACTTTTAATGTGTTTCCTTTTCTGAAAGAGATTAGAAAAGCTCCGGAACAGGCAGGAAATGAGATCGGTCAGTTTTTGGTTGAAAAAGGAGGACTGGTTCATGCTTTTAATGTAATCAAAGGTTTTGTTAACCTGGAAATCAAGCAGGATAATTGGATCGATATATTGAATACAATAGCCCAAAGTGATTTCAATCTTCCGGAGAAAAACGAGAAGGTGGTGATTGAATATTCTTCACCAAACACCAATAAACCGTTACATCTTGGTCATATTCGAAATAATCTTCTCGGTGATTCTCTTTCAAGAATTCTAAAAGCCAGCGGGAGAGATGTAATCCAGGTAAACCTTGTAAACGACAGGGGAATTCATATTTGTAAATCTATGTTGGCCTGGGAGAAATGGGGAAACGGTGAAACACCTGAAAATGCAGGGTTGAAAGGCGATAAGCTGGTAGGTAATTATTATGTAAAATTTGATCAGGAGAATAAGAAATTAGTTTCAGATAATAATGAAGAAACTGAGCTTTTAAAGGAAGCACGTGAAATGCTTCGCAAATGGGAAAAGGGCGATGAAAAAGTGTGTGCTCTGTGGGAAAAAATGAACAATTGGGTTTATAAAGGTTTTGAAGAAACATATAAACGACTGGGAATCACTTTTGATAAAATATATTACGAATCTGAAACATATAAGCTGGGTAAAGATAAAGTCTTAAAAGGACTGGAAAAAGGCATATTGCTGCAGAAGGACGATCAATCGGTATGGGCTGATCTTACCGATCATAAACTGGATGAGAAAATTTTATTGCGGGCAGATGGAACTTCTGTATACATGACGCAGGATATTGGTACAGCCATTCTGCGGCATCAGGATTTTTCTCCCAATAAAATGATTTATGTTGTTGGTAATGAGCAAGATTATCATTTCACTGTATTGAAGATTGTTTTGAAAAAATTGGGCTATGAGTGGTCTGAATTTATTGAACATTTTTCTTATGGAATGGTAGAATTGCCGCATGGTAAGATGAAATCCAGAGAAGGAACAGTTGTTGACGCTGATGATTTGATGGAAGAAGTTGTTGCGCAAGCTCGGAAAATGGCAGAGGAATCGGATAAATTATCATATTTAAGTGAGGAAGAAAAAGCTAATGTATTTGAATTAATTGGACTAGGAGCACTGAAATATTATATCTTAAAAGTAGATCCCAGAAAAAATATGATGTTTAATCCTGAGGAATCAGTTCAGTTGCAAGGCAATACCGGACCTTTTATTCAGTATTCATATGCAAGATCAAAATCTGTACTAAGAAAAGCGGCTGAGCAGAATATTATCATTCCGGAAAGAATAGATGAAGGAAATCCAGACGAAAAGGAAGTTCAGATTATTAAACTGTTGGCCGATTACAAATCAGTACTTGAGGAAGCCGGAAAAGTGATGAGTCCGGCTTTAATAGCAAATTATGCTTTTACTCTGGCCAAAGAGTTTAACCAGTTTTATTACGATCATGCCATTTTGAAAGAAGAGAATGAACAAATTAGAAACTTGCGTTTGTTAATTACTGCTGTATTTGGTGAAGTTATTAAGCATGCTTTGTCATTGTTGGGAATAACATCTCCTGAGAGAATGTAAATGAAATAATACAAACAGTATTCTGTCAGCTTTTTATTCTCACAAAAACAGAAACTGTAACCAGAAAGATAGTAGTTCAATAGATTGTACAAGTATATCTACAATTGGTCTCAATTGTAAGTATTGTCTGCTTCAATAATTTCGCCCTGATCGCTACAAAGTAATTTTACGCGATATTCATCTTCATAAGGAGGATTGTCAGGGTAGTACGTGAATTCAGTTTCAGTAAATACAGAATATTGTGCAAGTATTTTTATTGTATCTCCTTGCTTTTCATAATCAATAGAATGGATGGTGTATGATTGAAAACTAAGATGCCCGCTACTACCGCTTTGATCACCCAGTTTGTGCGTGCTTTCGATATAACTCTGAACAATTTTTTCGTATTTCATTTTATAATGTCCAGTAATTGTCAATAAGAAAATTATTATCCTTCACGCAGCGAATCCAGCCAGAACAATCAGGTGCGGGATCAGATTCCTCAATAGGGATTGGCCCAACTTTTATCCAGTCTCTTTCAAAATCCAAAACTTCAAAATCTTTTAATTTGTTACACTCTTCTACAACTGCAGCCTCGTCTGATGGTTCTAGTCTTACAGGGTTGCTTTCTGCATCTTTTCTGAATACAGAAAACGAATTGGAAAAATATTCAGCCCAACTCACAAATGAAACTCTGGGGTCTTTTTTTAACCACAAGTGTCCGGCAGCAGTTGAGGATTTCACTTTGTACCACTCTCCATTCTGATCCAGGCATTCGAAGAAAGCTATATCATATTCAGGAAAATAATCACGGGTGTCTAGCCAGTAATAGTCACCATGTATATTGTTGAATTCAAATATAAAAGTTCTGGACAATTCATTTGGAGTAGAGAAGAAAAACAAAGTTCCTTCACTGTTTAAATCCAGATTTACAGCACCAATACCAATACTATTCTCTTCAACATCTAAATCCTCTTCATAATTCTCAACTATCTCTGAAGCTAAAAAATCAA
>PKSZ01000414.1 GCA_002869425.1 Marinilabiliales bacterium | reverse complement strand
TTACAGCAGTTATTGCTGTTGTACTTACAGTTTACAGAAAAAGAGATCGAAATTTCAATGCAAGCTATATATATTTACCTGTACTACTGTTTGTTGGACTAGGACTAATCGATATTTTTGTAAAGTTTAATCAACAGGAATTCGTAGGCGACGGAGAGGCTTCATTCTTTACAGCCACCCTATTCGCTTTTGCCGGCATCATCGGCTTTATAATTGCAGGTATAAAAAAGTTAGAAATGAAAGGGTTCTTCCAGATTAAAACCATTATGGGAGGAATAATTCTTGGAACAGCCAATTTCGGTTCCATATATTTTTTAATTTTAACCTTAAATCAAAATTTTTGGGATAGTTCAATTGTTTTTGGTGTGAACAATGTTGGTATTGTTGTTTTTTCTATCCTTATCGCTATTTTCTTTTTTAAGGAGAAACCAAAACCTATAAACATTATAGGAATTATACTTGCGATATTATCAATTATTACATTAAGCTTTCATGATAAAATTGCTTTATAATGGATACATATAAAACGATTAAAAAAAGATCAGAAGGAATTTATAAAGAAAAGGGCAGCAAGTTTATCGGTTTGGCATTTCCTGTTTTTAACGAAGAGCAGGTAAAAAAAATATTAGAAGACTTACGGAAAGAGTTTCATGATGCCAGACATCATTGTTATGCCTATAGACTGGGTGCAAATATGGACAAATACAGGGTTAACGATGATGGCGAACCATCCAGTTCAGCAGGAAAACCCATTTTTGGCCAAATACAATCATTTGAATTGAGCAATATATTAATTGTAGTCGTCAGGTATTTTGGAGGCACAAAACTAGGTGTAAGTGGCTTAATAAATGCCTATAGAACAGCAGCTTCAGAAGCCATACAAGCAGCAGACGTTTACCAAGGCATTGTAATGGAAAAACATAAAATTATGTTTGAATATCCTGCAATGAATGATGTTATGACGGTAATCAAAGATGAAAACCTCGAACAAAGTAACCAACAATTTGAATTAAGCTGTAGCCTTACTTTACACATTCGGGAATCGGAAAGCAATAGAATACTACAAAGACTTGAAAAAATAGAAACTGTTAAAAGTCAACACCTTGAAACAAGCTAATTATTAACATTTAAGAGTGTAGATAATTCGTTAATAAATATGATGCAATAAAAACAACAATACAACTTTATGGATTTATTTTTACTCACCAAATAATTACTTCAAAACAACATTTGCATGAAAAACAAAAGTTTAATTTCGATCAATGATTACTCCAAAGAAGATTATCTGGAGATTATTGAATTGGCTGACGAATTTGAGAAAAATCCAAATCAGCGCTTACTGGAAGATAAAGTAATCGCTTCTTTGTTCTTTGAACCATCTACCAGAACACGTCTAAGTTTTGAAAGCGCAATCAGTCGACTCGGTGGAAAAATTATTGGTTTTACGGATGCAGGCACATCCAGTGTTAAGAAAGGTGAATCTTTAAAAGATACCATTCTTACGGTTGAAAAATACAGTGACCTAATTATTATGCGTCACCCGGTGGAAGGAAGTTCAAGGTATGCCAGCGAAGTATCTAAAGTTCCGGTTATCAATGCAGGTGATGGTGCAAACCAACATCCTACACAATGTCTTCTTGATTTATACTCAATCAAAAAGACACAAGAAACACTGGAAAATTTAAATATTATTCTCGTGGGTGACTTGAAATACGGAAGAACTGTACACTCACTTCTCCAGGCGATGAGTAACTTTAACCCTACGTTTACCTTTATATCACCTAAACTTCTTCAGATGCCTAAAGAGTACAAACTTATGCTCGAAAGCAAAGGTTTAAAGTATGAAGAATACACTGAATTTAATGATTGTATCAACAAAGCTGATATTATCTATGTAACAAGAGTACAGCGTGAAAGATTTAGTGATCCTATGGAGTATGAAAAGGTTAAAAATTCTTACATACTGAAAAATAGTATGTTATCAGATACAAAAGAAAACCTGAGAATTTTACACCCACTTCCAAGAGTAAATGAAATAAGTGAAGATGTTGACAGCAATGAAAAAGCATATTACTTCACACAAGCTTTGAATGGTGTATATGCCAGGATGGCTATTATGACTAAAATTCTAGGACTTAAGTAAAAGAATAAATTCAACCTACCATGAAAGAAAGAAAAGAAAAAAGAGTATCTGCAATAAAAAATGGGACTGTTATTGACCACATTCCATCCAATAGTATGTTTAAAGTTATTTCTATGCTGAATCTGGATCAGATAGAATACCCAATAACTTTTGGAACCAATTTAAAAAGCAACAAAGACGGAACTAAAGGCATTATTAAAATATCAGACATCCATTTGGATAGCGACGATCTAAATAAAATAGCTCTTGTTGCTCCAAAGGCAGTACTGAATGTAATTAAAGATTACGAAGTAACAGAAAAGCAAGTTGTTGATCTTCCGGATAAAATATCAGGTATTGTAAAATGCGTTAATCCAAAGTGTATTACAAATGTTGAAAACGTTAAAACAAAATTTAATGTTGTTTCAAAAAAACCCGTACACTTACACTGCCATTACTGTGAAAAAATTACAACACAGGATTTAATACAAACATTATAATTTTTTTCAAAAAGGCTGTCTGTTTGGGCAGCCTTTATTCTTTGTTTCCGCTATCACGAATAACTACCGCAAAAATAAACAGTACCACAACGGATGCAACAAATATCACAAACAATGATACAAGAATTTTTCGGATAACATTTTCAAGTGGAATAACCTCCCAAATACCCAATAACGCTATTGCTGTTATTGCCAAAACAACGGCAACCAATATATAAGAGGCTGCTTTTTTCATAAAACTATTCATACTTCTTGTTTTTATCTGTATTTATCAAAAATAATACTAAGTCTTCAATTCTAAAAAAATGATTTTGTTCTCCACCCTTTTCAACATAATACTCAATTGTACCCATACCCTTAATGACTTGAATAACGTAAGATGCCTCGTTTTTGTTGTCTACTGAAATAAAACCGTTTTTTTTCAAAGCACGAGTCACCCAGCTAGCCTCCTTGGTATCATTTTGAATAAAAAATGAACTTCCGTCAGCTTTTACAATTTTTGTAAAGTTTCCCTCTGAAACAGAAAACTGTAAATCAGATCCTTTTGTTATTTTATCAAAAGCTCCCTGTAAAACCAAATCTTCAGGAGCTCCTTCAATCAATTCATTATCAGTCAAAATCCAGGTGAGATGAGCTGTATCAATGGCAAGTTGCAAATCATGGGTTGAATACATAATAGCTTTGTCTTTCTCCTCAACCAATTCCAACAGCAAATCTGCCACTTCGTATTTATTCACAATATCCAAATGCGATAAAGGCTCATCCAATATTATTAATGGAGTTTCCTGTGCCAAAGCCTTGGCAATCATAGCTTTTTGTTTTGTACCATCGCTAAGTTGATAAATCATTTTTTCTGCATACGATTCTAAGCCTGTTTGTTTAATTGCCTGATTAACAATAAACTTATCATTCCTTTTTAACTTCCCTATCCAATTCGTATAAGGATAACGTCCCATTGCAACCAATTCAAATAAAGTAATATTTGATGCAATGGGTAGTCTGGAAGGAACAAATGCAACCTGTTTTGCCAATTGATTATTCGAAAATGAAGAAAGATTCTTGTTATGAATCATAATACTTCCCGAAATATATGGCAATTTCCCTGTTATAGTATTAATCAGTGTAGATTTACCAATTCCATTTCTACCAATTAAGGCCACTAACTGCCCTTGCTTTAAGCTCAGATTTATATCAGATGCAATAATTTGATCTGTATATCCTATACGTAAATTATTTGTCCTGATACATTTCATTAAAAATATCCTGAAATTCGTTTGTTTCTTATAATTATCCACAAAACAACAGGAATACCCAGCATTGCAGTTATTATACCCACTGGTAAAACTTCTTTCCTTCCCGGTAATTGTGAAATAATATCTGAAATTAATAAAACAGATGCACCCATAATTATTGTTGCTGGATAAATTATCTTCATATCGGATCTCTTAAAAAGTAATCTTGCGATATGAGGAGTTACAATGCCAACAAAACCAATTGGTCCGCAGAATGCTATTGTACTTCCGGCAAGTATAGTAGTACTGGTAAATATGATTACCCTACCAAATCTAATATTCGCTCCAATCATTCTGGCATTTTCCTCTCCCAACTGAAAAGCATTTAAGGCCTTAATGCTAAATACTCCCAATGCTAAGCCAGCAAATACCAAAATAATAAATATGCTTAACTCCTTGTAAGCAAGGAATCCCAGGTTTCCAAAAGTCCATACAATAAATCCTTTTAGCTGTTCAGAACCACTATAAAACTGTAATAATGAAATAATTGAGCTTGCAATTGCACCAAGCAATATTCCCACAATCAATACCGACATTATATCGTTTAAACGCGATGACAAAAACAACATAATAAGCAAAACAAGAGCTGCTCCTGCACAAGCTGACAAAACAGATCCCCAATAGGAAGCGACAATAAAACCAGATGACAGAATAAATATTGCAACACCGAGACTGGCTCCAGAGCTAATACCCAATACATAAGGTCCAGCCAACGGATTTCTAAACACAACTTGCATTTGCAATCCACTAACAGACAAAGCTGTACCTACTAAAATTGCAGTAATAGCTTTAGGTATACGATAATCTAAAATAATCAACCGGGCATTATCACTAATATTATGACTCCCAAATAAAGATAATATTTCATCAATGGAAATTATTTCAGATCCAAATACAACATCTATAATAAACAATAAGATTATTCCAAGAAATAAAAAAATGAACTTTAATCTTATACTTTTCCTCTCATTTAAACTCAAAATCTGATGATTATAATTTATTCCTTTGTCTTATTATAAAACAAAGTACTGGAAATACTTTGACCATTTTCAAAATAAAAAGTACCATACGAAGTTTTGACTTCCTTAAATTCAGTGGCTATACCATTTCTGTTAACAATTACAACCTTAATCTTCTTTCCAGATTGATTATAATTCTCCTTAGTTACTCCTTCAGGGTACTTTTTGGCAAGTTCATTTAAATATTTTGCCTTTTCAACTTCATCATCAAAATCTATCTCCACATATTGAGTAGACTCTTCTGCTTCTTTTAATATTTTTTGAATTTCTTTTAATTTTTGTTGAGGATAATCTGCATATGGCTTATACGTTAACGACCTCTTGTACTGCAGTTCAGCATTGGTATAATCCTTATTATTAAAATAATTATCAGCCTTCACTATTGCATCTTTATAAGCCCGTTCTTTTTGTTGTTCCTTTGCAGCTTTGTCATTTTCACTATCCAAAATAGAAGAAATTTCCTCTATCTTTTGCTTAGGAAAACTTTCATTAGGTTTTAATTTTAAAGCTTTCTTATAAAGATCAATGGCTTCCTGATATTGTTTGGCTTTGTAGGCATTAAAAGCCTGCGTTAGAAATACTTTATACTCTTCATCAACTTTTCCTTGTTGTTGCATCAACCTATCAATCTCTTGAATTTTTTGGGTTGGATAAGCTTCACCAGGTTTCAACTTTAAAGCATTGCTATACGCTGTTTTAGACTCTTCGTATTTTGATTGCTCAAACGAAGCATCGGCTTTTGATATTAGCTTTGCATACTGCTCTTCTGCTTTCTTGGCATTAGCCTCTGCTTCAGCCTGTGCCTGATCGGCTAGTATTCCATCGATTTCAGATATCTTATCCTTGGGATATTTCTCGCCAGGTTTGATCGCCAATGCATCATTGTAACTTTTCTTAGCAGCATCATACTGCTTACCCTTGAAGGATGCGTCTCCCGCAGCTATCGCTTTTTGATAAGATTCTTCCTTCGCCTTGGCAGCGGCTTCAGCCTGTGCCTGATCGGATAACAATTGATCAATTCGTGAAATTTTATCCTTAGGATATTGCTCTGATGGTTTCAGATCAGAAGCTTGCTGGTATTTTGATTTTGCCTGCTCATACTCTTTCTTAGCATATAATCCATCAGCATCTCGAAGCAGATCATCGAACTGTTGTTGTTTCTTATTTTCTAAGTCCTCTTCTTTCATGAGCTTTTTTAGCTCCGAAATTTTATCCTTCGGATATTGTTCTGAAGGATTTATTTTAGATGCTTCTTCAAAAGATTCAAGTGCTACAACATAATTTCCT
>PKSZ01000417.1 GCA_002869425.1 Marinilabiliales bacterium | reverse complement strand
TTTCTGGAGGTGAAAGAAGGCGAACAGAGATTGCGAGAGCCTTATCCCTTGATCCAAAATTTATTCTTCTTGATGAGCCTTTTGCCGGCGTAGACCCTATTGCTGTCGAAGACATCCAGGGAATTGTTAAGAAGCTAAAAAATAGAAACATAGGAATATTGATTACTGATCATAACGTCCACGAAACCTTATCTATAACAGATCGTGCATACCTTTTGTTTGAAGGTAAAATCTTAAAACAAGGCAGCGCTGAAGATCTATCGCAGGATGAACAGGTACGAAAAGTATATCTAGGTAAAAATTTTGAATTGAGAAAATAAAAAAAGCGGTCACTTTCGCAACCGCTTTCATATAATAACATTTTGATTTTTTTATTTTGAAAGAATTTTAAATTCAACTCTCCTGTTCATAGCACGTCCTTCCTCACTATTGTTAAAGGCAACTGGTCTTGTTTCGCCATAACCCTTACTAATTATCCTATCTGCACTAATGCCACTCTTTACAAGATAATCTGTTACAGACTGTGCACGCGCTTTTGAAAGTGCCATATTGGTTTCGTCTGAACCTACATCATCTGTATGACCTGAGATCTCAACCTTAAGTGTTGGGTTGTCTACCATCAACTGGAATACCCGCTGTAATTCCGGATATGATTCCGGAAGTAAATTGGCCTTCGCAAATTCAAAGAAGATATTATTAAGCGTAAATACCATACCCTCTTCAATAGGAGCAAGTTTCAAATCCTTCTCTATCTCAGCATATTCTGTAGTTTCTGTTAAGTCTAAATTCGAAGACATACTATAATATCCTGCGGCAAGTGCCCTGAAACCATACTTCTTACCCGCAGGCAATACAATCTTATATTCTCCGGTATTCGGATCGGATCTGGCAATACCAGCTTCCTCTCCTTCCGGAAGAATTTCATACGTAATCTTACAACCACCAATTGGACTCATATTTCTTTCATTCAAAACACGACCAGAAATCAACACAACTGGCTTTGGTTTAATTATACTAGGAAGCAATATCCTAAAAATATCATTTTTCCCAAATGAATTATTTTCTGAAGAAAAATACGCATACTCTCCTGATGCGGGTATATTATACTTCGAATCTGAATTCACCGTATTGATTCCTTCTCCAAGGTTTTCGGGCTCACTCCATTTTTCCCAGCTGTCATCCTGACGAATCGTTCTGAAAATATCTTCCTGTCCATATCCTGAATGACCTGATGAAGAGAAAAACAAAGTTACACCATCAGCAGCCAAAAACGGACTGTAGTCGTGCTGGGACGTATTTATTGTTGGTCCAAGATTTTTGGGTTTTGACCATCTGTTATCTCCCTTTCTAATGCTAACATATAAATCTAATTTACCATAAGAATCTTTTCTTTCAATTGCCATAAGTAAAAACTTACCATCATTTGAAAGATAATAGTTTGCATTGGGCGATAAGTTATAATAATCCTGAATAATTTGCTTTTCAGGGAAAGACCATCCTTCTTTTTCTTTATATGAAAAAGAAACACCAGCTGTTTGTGTACCATCTTTATTATATACATTACCTACTACCAATGTATTTCCATCAGGCGTAACACCCTGAATAAAATTATTCAATGCAGTATTCAGCGGTGGGCCAATATTTTCAGCTTCTGACCATTCCCAAATATCCTCTTCCTCTCCTGTATCCGGATTAACCTTTTTTCCAACAGATACTCTTGAAGACACCCAGATATCATCACCGTCCTTGAATCCACCCACATTATCGGGATGATATTTTCTTGTAAAATACAATGTTCTTCCGTCTGGTGTAATTTTGGGAGCCAGTTCATCATAAATGGAATTTATTCCTTTACCCAGATTCTCAGGATCTTCTGGAAAAACCAGGTTTGGAACAACATTTATTTCTGCTTTTAAAGAATCTGGAGAGTCTGTAATCCCTACTGCATCTATCGTATTCCATCCAGGTACAGCACCTGGATCTAAATGAACCTCTACGCTGTTTACAAAAAATTCTGTAGGTGATTCAAGGATAATGTTAAACATTCTACCCTTTTCCCCTATTGTTTTGGGTTCTCCTTCATATATAACAGCCTCTTCACCTTCAGCACCATAAATTTTTACTTTGGTAATTGCACCAGGATTCCAGCTTTCAGCAATTGCCACCTGTCGAATCCTCATCGGATTTTTATACCCTAATACAATGTATGCAGGTTTGGGATCTTCATCCTTACCTTTTTTCTTTACAGCCCAAGCTGTAGGTGCATCTCCTCCTCTTGGCAAAACATTATATTTTCCCAGAGCTTCGTTGGCACTCTTTTCTTCTTTATCATATTGAGAAGAAACTTTAATTACTTCAGAAGCCCACTGAACTTTCTGTGCAACAGCCGACAAGGTTGCAAAAAGTAACATTCCTAGCAAGAAAGGTCGTATCAATTTCATAAGCCTATTAACCTTTAAAAAATCTTTGAAAATTACTATAACCGATTGAATTTACAAAATTAGCTTATTTTTTTTTAGTAATTGTAATATTTTTTATTCCAAATTAAATATATTTGTGACGAAATTTAAAATACACGCGGATGTGGCGTAATTGGTAGCCGCGCTAGACTTAGGATCTAGTGCCGAGAGGCGTGGGGGTTCGAGTCCCTTCATCCGCACAGAGATATAACCCGGAAATCGTAACAGATATTTCGGGTTGTTTCGTTTATATAAAACTTCTTAAAAACTACTCCCTACCTGTTTGATTATCGTTCCATTTACCCATTTCAATTATTTTTTCTCTTTCCAATCATAACCTTCATACTTATAATTTTTGTAAAAATTAGGCTTAAAACGTCGTTTTTAAGATATTACTACTTGTAGATTAATTTTTATTACTTACCTTTGGTGATCTAATGATAACGGGTGTTTTTGTTATGTAAACATTGCAAAATTTAAGGGGTTTCACACTCTTTCATCCGCTCACTTGATAATAAGTTGTTTTTTTATATTTTTGGACCGCTTTTGGGCGGTTTTTTTTAATAACGTTTTATTTTAGCTAAATCATGAATATCACAAAAGAGAACATTGACGAATTGAATTCTGTTATTACTGTCAGCATTGAAAAAAATGATTATGAAGAAAATGCAGAAAAAGTTCTAAGAGATTATAGGAAAAAAGTTAATCTCGATGGATTCAGGGCAGGAAAAGTTCCAATGGGAATGGTTAGAAAAATGTATGGAAAGTCTGTCCTCGTTGAAGAAATAAATAAACTTATTTCTGAAGCACTTAGCGGATTCATTTCAGAAAATCAATTGAACGTTCTTGGTGAACCACTTCCAAATAAAGATCAAAAACCAGTCGATTTTGATCATCAATCAGATTTTGAATTCAAATTTGATGTTGGAATTGCACCTGATTTTGAAATCAAGCTTACCAAAAGAGATAAAATTCCATTTTATCAAATCCAGATAGAAGATAAAATGATTGATAACTATGTTGAAAACTACACCAAGCGCTTTGGTAAAGTTGAAACTACAGACAAAATTGAAGAAAATTCTCTTGTAAAAGGCTCAGTACAACAGATCGATAAAGAGGGCAACATTGTTAAAAACGGACTTTCTCACGACGACGTAATGTTCAGTATGGAAAGATTGCAGCAGGTAAAAATAAAGAAAGCCTTTACAAATAAGAAAATTGGCGACACCGTTGATTTCGACGTTAAAAAGGCATTTGAAAACGATACAGAAATTGCTGCATTCCTGAAACTTAAAAAAGAAGAAGTTGCTGAAATTAATCCAAATTTCCGATTTACAGTTAACGAAATGAGCAACTATATAGATGCTGAAATTAACCAGGAGCTTTTTGATAAAGTTTTCGGTGAAGGAAAAATTAAGTCTGTTGAAGAATTTAGAAATGCGATCAAAGATGATATAGCCAAAACTCTGGTTCGCGAAAGTGAATTTAAATTTTTCCTTGATGCCAAAGAAAAGCTTGTAAATAAGACCAACCTGGAATTACCAGAAGAATTTCTAAAAAGATGGTTGAGTTCAACAAAAGAAGGTTCAGAGCTTACTGAAGAAAAAATGAAAGATGAATTTCCATTATTCTTAGAAGACCTGAAATGGCAGTTGATCAAATCAAAAGTAATTACAGAAAATGAACTTAATGTAACGGAAGAAGAAGTACTAAGTCTCTCTAAAGAGGTAGCATTGCAACAATTTGCTCAATATGGTTTGAGTAATGTTCCTGATGAGCAACTGGAAGGATATGCAAGAGAAATGCTAAAAAAAGACGATGACAGAAAAAGACTTTACGAGAAAAAACTTGAGGATAAAGTTGTTGAGTACATTAAAGAAAATGTAAAAGTTGACGAAAAAGAGATTTCTTCAGAAGAATTTAGTAAATTGTTCTCCGCAAAATAACCAAATATTGCATTCGCTATGATTGATGATTTTAACAAATACGCCACTAAACATAGAGGCATCAGCAGCCTAAGCCTGCACAGGTATACATCAGTATACAACAACTATATTTCACCTACAATTATCGAAGAACGCCAGCTCAATGTTGCCAGCATGGATGTTTTTTCTAGGTTGATGATGGACAGAATTATTTTTCTGGGTTTACCCATCAACGATCATGTAGCAAATATTATCCAGGCTCAACTCCTTTTCCTTGAATCTTCAGATCCAACCAAAGACATATCAATATATTTTAACACCCCAGGCGGTTCTGTTCATGCAGGACTAGGAATATACGATACCATACAGTATATTTCTGCAGACGTTGCTACAATTTGTACAGGAATGGCTGCTTCTATGGGCGCAGTATTGCTCTGTTCCGGAACAAAAGGAAAAAGATCAGCACTTCAGCATTCTCGAGTAATGATACACCAACCAATGGGTGGAGCTGAAGGTCAGGCGGTTGACATTGAAATAACATCCAGAGAGATTCAAAAGCTTAAGAAAGAATTGTACGAAATCATTTCAAAACACTCTGGTAACAAATTTGACAAAGTTGAAAAAGACTCTGACAGAGACTACTGGATGACTGCTACTGAAGCAAAAGATTATGGAATGATTGACGAAGTCCTGGTAAGAGAAAAATAAAAACCCATCAACAGTCAATATGGATAAATGTTCGTTTTGTGGTAGAGATAAGAAGGAGACCAGTTTATTAATTGCAGGGATATCCGGACATATTTGTGAATCTTGCGTTGAACAGGCACATAAAATAATCAGGGAAGAAATAGGTTCGGAAGAATCTTTCGACATCAATAAGGTAGAACTTCTCAAACCTGTTGAAATAAAGAAATTTCTTGATCAATATGTGATTGGACAGGAGGATGCAAAAAAAGTTTTGTCTGTTGCCGTTTACAATCATTACAAAAGGCTTTCCCAAAAAGAAACAAAAGATGATATTGAAATTGAAAAATCCAATATTATTCTGGTAGGGGAAACAGGAACAGGAAAAACACTCCTGGCTCGTACCATTGCAAAAATGCTTCATGTTCCTTTCACAATTGTGGATGCGACTGTATTGACAGAAGCCGGATATGTGGGCGAAGATGTAGAAAGCCTTCTTACAAGACTATTACAATCTGCAGACTATGACGTAAATTTGGCTGAAAGAGGAATTGTCTTTATTGATGAAATCGACAAAATTGCCAGAAAAGGTGACAATCCAAGCATTACTCGTGATGTATCTGGTGAAGGTGTTCAGCAGGGATTGTTGAAGCTATTGGAAGGTTCAATAGTGAATGTTCCTCCACAAGGAGGCAGAAAGCATCCGGATCAAAAAATGATTGCAGTCAATACAAAAAATATTCTCTTCATTTGTGGTGGCGCCTTTGATGGTATTGATAAAAAGATTGCACAACGTCTCAATACCAAGGTAGTTGGATATGGAGCTGGCAACTCCCGGTATTCAATAGACAAAAATAACATGTTGCAATATATTGCGCCACAGGATCTTAAATCTTTCGGTTTAATTCCCGAGATAATTGGAAGACTTCCGGTACTTACCTACCTATCTCCACTTGACAGGGATATATTGAGAGCAATCCTTACTGAGCCAAAAAATTCAATCATCAAACAATATACTAAACTGTTTGATATAGATGGAATTAAAGTAAAATTCTCCAATGGATCCCTAGATTATATTGTAGACAAAGCAATAGAATTCAAACTGGGAGCAAGAGGTTTACGTTCAATTTGTGAAGCCATTATGATCGATGC
>PKSZ01000208.1 GCA_002869425.1 Marinilabiliales bacterium | reverse complement strand
TATGACTACCAGGAAAATGTTTGAATCCTCCAAAAATTAACCTTGCCAACAGAACAATCCCAACTGCCTGCCAAAATGTTATGGTTGTTAAGCTAAATAAATCGGGCATTAGCCAATTCCATAATAGCATGACTACATAACCAAATAAAAATGCCAGACTGGTTATGCCAATAATTCCAAGAACTACCATACCTGTTATTTTTAAACCAAACAGAAATGGATTTTTTCGTACGTTGTGAACTGCATAATTTTCCATAATAACCTCCTTTAATTAAAATTCATTTTCGTTGTAAACATCTGATTCTTTGTACATGTCAGTTGCAATCATCGACAAACTTGAAATGGCACGGTGCTTTCTGGCAAGCAAGGTTCCCACTGGCTCATCCCACTCAATGGATAATTCCTGAAATGAACGTTTTTCAAATTCAGTGGCAATAAGAATTGCTCTTTGCTCAGGTTTCAGTTTCTCAATAGCATTAAAAAGGATACGCTTTCTATGCATAAACTGATATTCATCTACACCGTCTTGTTCTGCAAAAATGGTATCAAGCAGAAGATTATGCCCTTCTTCATCATTATAGTTCTCCAGGCTTGTGATGTTTTTTTGACTGCGATACAGATCAATAATTTTATTTCTTATAGACCTGTAAACATAAGAACCTAAATTATTTACGGATTTACCACTATCGAGCTTACTGTAAATGCTCAGTGCAACATCCTGAATAATATCTTCAGGACTGGAGGTCAGGAATGAATTTGAAACGCGATAACGGATATACTCTAACAGTTTCTGATATTCATTCTGAAAAAAACTCCGAAATACACTTTTATTATCATTTTCGTAGCTCATAATTATACAGACGGAGGTAAATTGTTTTATTGCATTTTAACACAACTTTTTTTAAAATTTCACATCAGCTCTTAAAATATAACATTAACAACTTGTTTTTGAAATAATTCAACTAATTCATATCTTTAAATCATGTATGTAAAGTCTCAGCAACTGATTACAATTTCTTATATAAAAAGGTTTAATGGTTTGTAAGATACGAACAAGTAACTTAGCTATCATAAACAATTTTAACTTCTAAATACATTTAAATCATGAATATAACAGTATTGGGTGCTGGCCTCGTAGGAGGACCTATTGCACTGGATTTATCAAAAGACTATAATGTAAGCCTGGTTGATATAAATCAGAATCAACTAAACATAACCAAAGAAAAGAACGAGCAGATTCATACCATTGCAAAAGATCTTTCCAACAAGAACACGCTGATTGAAATTATTAAAGATGCTGATTTTGTTATCAACGCGGTTCCTGGTTTTATGGGTTTTGAAACATTGAAGACCATTATTGAATCAAAAAAGAATGTTGTGGATATAGCATTTTTTCCAGAAGATCCCTTTCAGCTCGATGAGCTTGCAAAACAAAATAATGTAATTGCAATAATGGACATGGGCGTTGCTCCCGGTATGAGCAATCTACTTACAGGTTATGCTCATCACTTGCTGAACAAAACAACTCGGGCAGATACATATGTTGGAGGTCTTCCTGTTGTGAGGGAATGGCCATATGAATACAAAGCGGTTTTTTCTCCTATTGATGTTATTGAAGAGTATACAAGACCAGCACGATATGTTGAAAATGGAGAAATGGTTATCAGACCTGCCTTATCTGATCCCGAATTTATGAATTTCGAATCCATAGGGACACTGGAAGCATTTAACAGCGATGGGTTAAGAAGTCTGGCAGATACAATTGACTGTCCCAACATGAAGGAAAAAACACTTCGCTATCCGGGACATATTCAAAAAATGTCTGTTTTAAGGGAAACCGGATTCTTCTCCAAAGACCCCATTAACATAAATGGACAAATGATAAGTCCGCTTGAATTCACATCCAAACTCCTGTTCCCGAAATGGAAACTTGAAGAGGGTGAAAAGGATCTGACAGTTATGAAAATTATCGTTGAAGGAGAAAAAGACAATCAAAAGCTCAGATATAGCTATGATCTCCTTGATTATTACTGTACTGAAACCAGTGTTCATTCTATGGCACGAACAACAGGATATGCAGCAACTATGGCAGCCAGAATGATTATCAAAGGCCTGTATAAGCAAATTGGGTTATCGGTCCCTGAGTATGTCGGGAAATACCCGGAATGTGTAAAATTTATGTTGGATGGACTTCAGGAAAGAAACATTGTTTACAAAGAAACCATAGAAGCCATTTAGATAATGTAATAAATGCTGTCTTTACACAGGCAGCATTTACTTATTGTTATATTGGTTCATTGTTCTGGCTAGGCCTATTGTGCCAAAACTTTTAATTATTTGAATTGCAGCATCTATCCTCTCAGGCAAATTTTTCTTCTCCTCACCTGTCCATTCACCCAACACATAATCGACCTGCTGACCGATACCAAAATCATTGCCTATACCAAACCGTAATCTTGGAAAATTCTGGTGACCCATTGTTTCAATAATATCAATTAATCCATTATGTCCTGCAGGCCCACCTTTTGCTCTTAATCGAAGCGTTCCAAAAGGTAAAGCAATGTCATCCACAATTATCAGAGAATTTTCCACCGATAATTTTTCTTTTTTCAAATAATAATTTATTGCCTTTCCACTTCTGTTCATGTAAGTTGAAGGCTTGATTAGAATAAAATTTCTTCCTTTAAACTTGTATTCGGCTCTTGCTCCGTATCGTTTATCCTCAAAAACAATATTGGACGCATATGCTAATGCGTCCAATACTTTGAAACCAACATTATGTCTGGTTTCTTTATATTCGTAGCCTATATTTCCTAATCCAAATATCAGGTATTTCAAGGCAAGTCAAATATTAATTTATTCTTCTGATTTTCCTTCTGCTTCACCTTCTCCTTCAGCTCCTTCTTCTCCTTCTCCTTCTTCATCTTCATCAAGAGACATTCCGCGAGCTACCCTAGTAAGTTTAACAGAAACTACAACATTTGTTTTTGGATTTAAAATCTCCAAATTCTCAAATTCAAGTTCTTTTACTTTAACAGTACTTCCCAGAACAAGAGAACTAATATCCACTGTAAGATTTTCAGGCATATCTTTTGAGAAACCTCTTACTTTTAACTTACGTAATTCCAGTTTAAGTTTACCACCCTCTTTTACACCAGGAGCCAGTCCTTTAAGCACAACAGGTAATTCAACAACAATCTTTTTATCATCAAATATTCTTAAAAAATCAATATGAAGAATTCTATCTGTTACAGGATGAAACTGAATATCCTGCATGATTACTTTTTCTTTCTTTCCTTCAACATCAATATCCACAAGGTAAGTGTCAGGAGTATATACCAAATGACGAAGATCTTTCTCAACAATCTCGATGTGAGAATTTTCGACTCCACCATAAATTACACAAGGAACTTTCTCCTCAATTCTTAATCTTTTTGAATTACTTTTTCCAGTTGACTTTCTTGGAACTGCTTTTAGTTCAATTGTTTTCATTATTATTAGATTTTGTGCTACTTGAAGATAATCTTCCCATCACACGTTAATACTAAATTAGAGCGTGCAAATATACAACTTTTATTAAACTATAAAAGTAGAACTGATAGACTTTAAACTATAAACCTTATGAATTACTTCAGCAAACAAGTCTGCAATTGTCAGTACTTTAATTTTATCGCTCTGTCCTTTCAATGGAATTGAATCTGTTACAATAACCTCTTCCAGTTTTGAATTTTCAATTCTATCGTATGCCGGACCAGATAATACCGGGTGTGTAGCCAGGGCACGTACACTCTTGGCTCCATTTTCAATCATCATATCAGCAGCCATAGTTATTGTGCCTGCTGTATCTATCATATCATCAACAATAACTACATGCTTGCCTTCTACATCTCCAATTACAGTCATACTTTCAACGTGATTGGCTCGTTCCCTTTTCTTATAACAAATTGCCATATCACATTTTAAAAATCGTGAATAAGCATTGGCTCGTTTCGTACCTCCCATATCTGGTGCAGCAATTACAAGATTATCAAGATTCAAATTGCGTATATAAGGAACAAAAATAGATGAAGCAAAAAGGTGATCAACCGGAACATTAAAGAATCCCTGAATCTGATCTGCATGTAAATCCATTGTCATTATCCTGTCAACACCTGCAGCATGCAATAAGTCAGCTACCATTTTGGCACCAATGGAAACTCTGGGCTTATCTTTTCTATCCTGACGAGCCCATCCAAAATATGGCATTACAGCGACCACTTTGTAGGCAGAAGCTCTTTTGGCTGCATCAATCATCAACAACAATTCCATCAGGTTATCAGCCGGAGGAAAAGTAGACTGGATAATAAAAACATGTGTTCCTCTCACCGTCTCATCTATAGATGGCTGAAATTCTCCATCACTAAACTCAAGCTTGTTTGACTTACCCAGTGTGGTTCCATACTTATCAACAATTGACTCTGCCAGATATTTGGATGCAGAACCTGAAAAAAACTTGATTACCGATCTAGAAGTAGGCATAAAATTCTATTATTTAAGTAGTTAAGAAATATGTGCAATACACTGTAAAAGTATAAAGTAATTGAAATAATTGAAATATGTTTTATTACATTTTACCTATTTAGAATTAATCAATTCTATCTGCTGATTGGTTTGATCAATAAACTTAAGAATTTCTTCACGTCCAAGGCCAGTATTTGAAGAACTTATGAAAATTGATGGCAATTCTTCCCAGACTTGCATCATTTTCTTTTTATAACTTTTTAGATTCTTGTTCAAAGCAGAACTTGACAATTTATCTGCCTTGGTAAAAACAATTACGAAAGGTATTTCATTTTCACCCATCCACTCCATAAACTCCAGATCGCTTTTTTGAGGTTCATGCCTGGAATCTACCAAAATGAAAGCACAAGATAAATTTTCACGTATTTTTAAATATCCCCTGATCAGAGCAGACCACTTTTTCCTTTCCTCTTTGGATACCTTGGCATATCCATAACCTGGCAAATCGGCAAGGAACCACTTTTCATTTATTTGAAAATGATTGATCAACCTTGTTTTCCCAGGCTTACCAGAAACCATGGCCATCTTTTTATTGTTTACAAGCATATTAATCAATGAAGATTTCCCTACATTAGATCTACCTATAAATGCATATTCTGGATTCTTTACTTCTGGTAATTGATTTATTTTTGCACTGGATTTAACAAATGAACAGGTTTTAACAATCATAATCCGGAAATTTAACGCAATGTAAACAAATTGACAGAAATCATACAAAAATAACTTAACGGGATAAAAAATAATAATAATTTTGACTCATTAAATACAACATCATATTATGGATAAAATTTGGGAATATCTTGAAATTGTCATCACTAAGATTGTTGAATACGGTCCAAAGTTTTTGGGAGCCCTTATTGTTCTCTTTCTTGGTTTATGGACAATTAAAATTATCAAAAAACGACTTGACAAAATTCTCTCAATAAGGAAAGTTGATGAAAATCTAAGGCCTTTTCTTAAAAGTCTTACCGTAATACTACTGAGGGTTCTGCTCTTTATTAGTGTACTAAGTATTGCAGGAGTAGAAATGACGTCTTTCATTGCAATTCTGGGTGCAGCAGGTCTGGCTGTAGGAATGGCCCTATCTGGAACATTGCAAAATTTTGCAGGTGGAGTAATGCTGTTAATATTCAAACCCTACAAAGTAGGAGATTATATTGAAGCACAGGGATATTCCGGAACTGTTTCAGAAATTCTTATTTTTAATACAATTTTGAAAACACCTGATAATAAAACTATTATCATACCCAACGGTGGAATTTCTACAGGTTCTATGATTAACTACAGCACACAGAAAGAACGAAGAATAGAATGGATTTTTGGAATTGCATATGGCGATAGCTACGAACTGGCAAAGCAAACGCTGATGGATCTTATTGCTGAAGAAGACAGGACTTTACCTGATCCTGAACCGTTTATTGCGTTGAAAGAACTTGCTGACAGCTCTGTAAATATCACAGTAAGAGTATGGGTAAAAGCAGAGCATTACTGGCCTGTTTTTTTTAGTATGAATGAAAAGGTTTACAAAATATTTTCTGAAAAGGGTATAAATATTCCATTTCCACAAATGGATGTTCACATTTCAAAACAATAATTAAAATTAACAAAGATGAGAAGAGTTGGATTATTCGTTTTCACAATGGTTTTTACTCTGCAGGTTTTTGCNAATACAGATACCATTTTGGGCTGGAAAAAAGGAGGTATGATTTCGCTGGCCTTTTCACAAGTTTCACTGAACAGATGGGCTGCAGGTGGACAAAACTCAATTTCAGGAAATGGCTTGGTCACTTTATTCGCAAACTACAAAGAAAAAAAATCAAGCTGGGAAAATAACCTGGAGTTGGGCTATGGAACATTAAAACAAGGAGAAAATGAATCGCTGTGGATGAAAACAGATGATAAAATAGATTTTTCTTCCAAGTATGGCCATAGGATAAAAAAAGGATTATACTTTGCTGGTCTTGCAAACTTTAAATCCCAGTTTACAGCTGGTTACAATTACCCGAACGACAGTGTTCCCATTTCAAATTTCATGGCTCCCGGTTATGCTTTGCTTGCTATAGGACTTGACTACAAGCCCAATGACAACTTTTCCTTGTTCCTTGCTCCAGTTACAGGTAAAATGACCATTGTGGCAGATGAAGGTCTTGCCAATGCAGGTGCTTTTGGGGTTGAGGCCGCCATTATTGATACAACAACTGGTTCAATAATTACAGCAGGAAAAAAAATAAGAAATGAATTTGGAGGTTACCTTAAAATGACCTACAAAAAAGACTTTAAGGAAAATATTAGTTTTGCCACAAGACTGGAATTATTCTCAAATTATGTTGATAATCCACAAAACATTGACATTATGTGGGAAAATATATTGGGTGTAAAAATTACCAAATTTATCAGCCTCACGCTAACTACAACCCTATTGTATGATGATGATGTGGACATAGAATGGGAAGATTCTGATGGTAAGATGCACTACGGACCAACTACACAATTCAAGGAAGTATTGGGCGTCGGCTTTTCGTATAAATTTTAATCCCCAAATTGTAGTAAATATTTAACTGCCAGCCAACTCATAACTTCT
>PKSZ01000645.1 GCA_002869425.1 Marinilabiliales bacterium | reverse complement strand
AGTTGAGCCTGTTCACTTGTGTATGACTCGCAAATATCAGTAACTTCAACAGAATAGTACCCTTGATTCGTTTGGCTTGCATTTTCAACAAAAAGAAAATCGCCAGTTTCTCCCTGCATTTCAAGTCCATTCATAAGCCATTGGTACTGCAGGTTAATACCTTCTGCTTCTACTGCAAAAACAGCTGTATTTCCATCGCAGATAATCAGATCTTCCGGTTGTTGAATAAATTGAACGCTAGTAGTTGACAATTCAGCTGTTTCAGAGATAATATCACCACATGAATTCCAGATGATACATGCATAATCACCAAGTTGTGAATTGCTTACATTAGGAATGAAGATAGAGTTATTGTTCTCGTTGTTAATTGGAACGTAGTTTTGCATCCATTGATAGTATAAGTTCTCACCATCTGCTATCACCTCAAATGAAGCAGAATCTCCCATGCAGGCAATTCTGTCAAGCGGATGCTGTGTGATTTCAATATCGGAAAGTTTAACAAGAGTTGTATCTGTATATTCTGACTCACAGAGACTAGATACTTTACACGTATAGTAACCAGTATTATAGGCTGATGCAGAAAGGACAGAATAAGAGCTTTGCATGCCTCCATTGATTGGAATACTGTTCTTATACCACTGATATCCTAAATTGGAACCACTGGCTTGAGTCGTTAAGGTAAAGGTTTCTCCTTCGCATATAGAAATATCAACGGGTTGTTGCGTAATTGTCAGATGATCGATTGACAACTGTGCTTGCTGGCTTGTATCTGAGGCACATCCATTGGATATCACACAGCGATACATTCCCGTATCAGAATTGGCAACAGAATATAGGCTATAAAATGAATTTGTTGCACCTGGTATGTCTGAACCATTCTTCTGCCACTGATAGTTAACATTATTGCTTTCAGGAATAACAGCAAAGCTGGCATTTGTACCAAAACATACAACCGCATCTTCAGGATGTTGAATAAATGAAAGTGCATCAACATCGATAGTGGCTGTTTGAGATATTGTATCTGTGCATGAATTTGTAATCAGGCAAGTGTAGTTGCCTTCATGATCAACCAGCAAAGGATTAAGTACCAGAGAACTGTTTGATGCTCCAGCTATAGAATCTCCGTTATGCATCCATTGATAGCTTATATTTTCTCCTGCGACTTCAATTGACAGGGCGACAGAATCTCCCGGGCAAGCCTGTATACTTTCGGGTTGACTTATTATCTGAGCCTCACCAATATTTACCAGTGCTGTTTCAGAAACAACAGACTTGCAGCTATCTTCAATAACGCAATAGTAATTTCCAGAATTAGAACTTTGCGCCGCTGTTAGAACCAATGTGTCATTCGTTTCATTTGGAATAGTGTCTTCATTAAAGAACCATTGGTATTCAAGATTTTCTCCAATCGCTGAAACTGACAGGTTGATGTTTTCTCCAGGACAGGCATATGTACTTTGCGGATGTTGGTTGATGATTAATTGTTGTAATGATATTTCAATCGTATCGCTCAATACTGAAAAACAAGAGTTTGATACCATACAATAATATTCTCCAACCGCATCAGCAGAGGTATTGTTAATGAATAGTGTATCGTAGATTTGATCCTGTAATAAAGAATCGTTTTTAAACCATTGTATTTCTGTATTTTCCACTGATGATAAGATGCTTAGGAAAACAGATGTTCCTTCGCAAGCAACAATTGATTCCGGTTGATTGATAATAAACAGGCTGTCAATGCTGATTTCTGCACTATCTGTAGCTACGGTGTCACAGTAATTCGTAATTATGCAATAGCAATATCCTGTATCCGAATGGCTTACGCTGTCAATAGTAAATGAGCTGTTTGTTTCGCCAATGAGGAGGCTGTCATTTATATACCATTGGAAATTTAGATCAGTACCATCTGCTAACACCGATACGTTTATGCTGTCGCCTACACACGTACTTACGCTTTCTGGTTGCTCAATAATTTGAAGAAAATCAACACCTAAATGGCTTGAATCTGATGATCCTTCTCCGCAAAGGCTGGTGATCATGCAATAATAAAAACCTGTGTCGGATACTGAAGCTTGATTAATTGCCAGCTCAGGACTAACAGCACCTTGTATGGAATCACCATTTAAAAACCATTGGTATAAAAGGTTGCTACCTGCAGCATTTACAATAATTGAATGATTTGTGCCTTCACAAATATTTGTGTCGGGTGTAATGTTTTCAATGAGTAACTCCTGAATGCTGATCGATGCACTATCACTAAGAACCGTGTCGCAGAAACTGTAAATGGCACATTGATACCATCCGGTATCAGAGAAATGTATACTGTCAAAACTTAAAGTGGGTTCTGTAGCTCCAGCTACTATGGTGCCATCTTTTATCCATTGATATGTGAGATTTATTCCATTTGCTGTTATTTGCAATTCTCCAGGCTGATTTTCACAAGTGATGATACTCTCAGCTTGAGATANGAGATACAATATTAATGGTGTCAATTTGTAGTTGGATATAGTCAGTTGAATCAATGGCACATTCATTTGAAACTACACAGTGATATAACCCATGATTGCTGCTATAAGCTGTAAAATTCAATGTGTCGTTTATTTCGTTATTTATGCTATCTCCATTGTAAAACCATTGATATTCATTATTGTGGCCATTAGCCGAAACAAAAAACTAAACATTATCTCCAATACAAGCTGTGTCGTTGACACTTTCATTTGTGATTTCCAGAGAATTGATATTTACGTAAATACTTTGTGATTCAATCATTCCGCAATTGTTGCTTACCTCACAAGTATAACTTGCAGCATTGTTTTGATATAAACCATTTATGTAATAAATGCTGTCGGTTGCATTGGGAATATAATTGCCATTCTTTTTCCATTTATACATGAGATTGGTTCCTACTGCTGATACAAAAATGCTGAGTGTGTCATTTTGACAAGCATAAACAATATCCGACTGATTGGTAATACCAATTGTGTCAAGCCAGAGAAGTGCCGCCTGACTTGTGTCTGTCTCACACAAGCTTGAAACAATACAACTATATAGAGCTGTGTCAGTTTGTGATACATTATTGATGTAGTAGAATGAATTTGTAGCGTTGTTAATCTCCATACCATTTTTAAGCCACTGATAGCTTAGGTCTTGTCCTGAGGCAGAGACGCTAAAGGCAGCATTGTTTCCAAGACAAGCTTGAACATTTTCAGGTTGTTCTGTAATGGTGAGTGTGTCAATATTCAGATTCATAACGTCTGAAATGATAGTATCACAGTTATTTGATAAAATACAATAATAGATTCCTGTCTTAGCAGTAGAGATGTTATTTAGTTGAAGACTAGAGTTTGTTTCGCCCGAAATTGAATCTCCGTTGAACATCCATTGATAGGCAATGTTATTTCCTGATGCAGCAATAGAGAAATCAATTGTATCTCCCTGGCAGGCAATAATATCATTAGACGTAGTTTCAATAGTAATGCTGCTAATGCTTACCGAAACTGTGTCAGTGTGCATTGTTATGCAGTTGCTTGAAATTTCACAGAAATATTCTCCTGCATTATCTTCACTCGCGTAATTTACAGTGTAATTGGCAGAATTTGCTCCAGGAATATATTCATTATTCTTCAGCCATCTGTAAGAAATATTAGGGCCTATTCCTTCTGCTGATAAAGTAAATGGTTGATTGGTACACACTTCAATATTTGAGGGTTGCATTGAAATATAAGTTGTGTCAATCTGTAGAATTGCAATATTAGTTGTGTCTGTTTCACAGAGATTGCTTACGATACAAGTGTATTCAGCCGTATCGCTGTATGAGGCATTTGGGATTGTTAAATAATAGTTTGTTTCTCCTGGTAAATCAATTCCGTTTTTCTGCCATTGAAAATTTCTTGGAGAAACTGAACTAAATGCACCGGAACTAAAGGTTACATCTTCTCCTTCACAAATGTTTACGGATGATGGATGTGCAAATATCAGTAACGTATCCAGGCTTAATTGAACTTCATTCGTATGTATTACTCCACATTCATTACTGATTGAACAATTATAAATGCCTTGATTGTTCTGTGCAATGTTTTCAAGGTTTAGCGTTGCATTGTTTTCACCAGTAATGTCTGTACCATTGTGTTGCCATTGATAACTATTCATATAGCCATCCGCTGACACAGAAAATGACGCATCATTGCCGAGGCAAAGGGTTAAGTCTTCTGGTTGTTGATTGATGTTGATGTCTTTCAATTCAAGTGAGGCTGTATCCGATACAAGGTTCGTACAAAATGTTGAAATGTAGCATATGTAATCGCCTTCATCGCTAATGTCTGCAGCATTAATAGTTATTGAATTGCTATCTCCGCCAGAGACAATTGAGCCATCTTTTTTCCATAAATAATCTATTGTATAGCCTTGTGCTTCTACAGATAATGTTATTGATTCGCCAGAGCAAATCATTTCATCCGTTGGCTGAGTTAAAATAGCAGGATTTTCCATCTTTAGATAAGCTGTGTCACTACTGGAAGAAAAGCATTGGTTGGTAACAATGCAGTTGTATAATCCTGTGTCGGCAAGTTGTGCGTTATAAACTATGTAGAAATAATTGTTTGCACCTGGAATATCAGTTCCGTCTTTTTGCCATTGATAACTCAAGTTTGCGCCAGTTGCAGAAATAGCATATGTAACATTAATGCCTGGACAAGTTGTCTGACTTTCCGGTTGTATGGTTATGTTTACAAGATCATGAGAGACTGTTGCAGTATCTGTGGATTGGCTTTGACAATCATCACTGACAATACAATTGTACTGACCTAAGTCATCGACAAAGATTCCTTCTAAAGTGAGCTCGTTTGATATTTCTTCCGGGATGTCAATTCCATTTAGCTGCCATTGGTAACTAAGGTTGTTTCCTGTAGCTACTGTTGATAGCGTTATGGTATCTGTTTCGCATCCTTCATAGTCTTGTGGCTGATCTGTAATTAGCATTTGGTTAACAGATAATGTGGCTGCAGTGCTTGTTTCAGTACCACAAATATTGTCTAATTCGCACTTGTATATTCCGTCATCCAATGTAGATGCATTGGATATTGTGTAAGTGTCTGAAGTGGCTCCAGCGATCGGGATGTTGTTTTTCAACCATTGATAAGCGTCTATTTGTCCTGTTCCTGTAACAGTGAAAGTATGATTTTCACCTGGACAAATAGTTGCATCTACTGGGTTTTGGGTGATTCCTATGGGGTCAACAGAGCTAATAGTAAAAATATCTGATGTAAGTTGGCAGGTTCCATCCATAACAGTAACTGTATATTCTCCACTTTGATTAGCAATTAAGCTAGCTGCAGTTTCTCCACTTAGATTTGTTCCATTCAATAGCCACTGGTAGGTGTTGTAAGTTGTATTAAGGTTTAAATTGGAACTACCTCCTGATGAACAAATTTCATTGTCTCCACTGATAATAGGTTCTGTAATTGGATGAACAATAAGTGCATGTCCTACTGAAATACCTGTGCAAGTACCATCACCCGTTTCGACAGTATAAGTACCGCTTGCAGATGCAGTATAAGTGGCGTTATTTGCACCTGAAATTGGATTGCCATCAAGATACCATTGGTAAGTAATGTATGTATTTTGGGTTGAAAGAAGTGCTGAGCCAGTACAGGTTTCACTATCCCCGGTTATAGTTGGAACAATTGCAGCCGGTTCTGTGATTGTTACACTGGCCGTAACTGATGTAAAGAGAAAGTCTGTAACTGTGACAGTATAAACACCATTGCACAGATTATTTACTGTTGCTGTACTGCCAAGATTTGACCACTCATAATAATATGGAGTGCTCCCTCCGTTAACAGTAATGGTGGCAGAACCGTCACATTCACCATTGCAGGAAGGGTTTGAGAACGATGCAATGCTTGCATTTAATGCTTCAGGCTCGCCTATGGTAACCGTTGTGGTTGTTGTACAGTTATTTGCATCTGAGATTGTAACTTCATGTGTTCCTGCACAAAGACCATTATTGGTTTGATTGGTTGAACCATCCGGCCAGGAATACGTGTAAGGTGAAGTTCCATTACTTCCAGAAATACTTGCAGCTCCATTGCAACAACCCACACAAGTAGCGTCTGCCTGGCTTGCAATAGAGGCACTCAGTGCAATAGGGTCTGATATGGATTGACTTGCTGTTCCTTCACATGAATTTGCATCTGAAACCGTAACGGTATAACTTCCTTCCGGCAGGTTTGAGTAATTAGCGGTACCATCTCCTGTATATCCTGAAGGAGACCAGGTATAGGAGTAAGGAGCAGAACCACCACTCACTGAAAGATTAATGCTCCCGTCTGCATTTCCAGGGCATAAGGGGTTTGTATAACTTGCTATGCTGACAGTTGGCCCATCAGTATCTGATATTGATTGACTCGTAGTTACTGTACATCCATTGATGTCCGTTATTGTAACTGTATAATTTCCTTGCGGAATGTTTGAATACATTGTGGTTCCTTCTCCTGTGTATCCGTTGGGAGACCAGTCATAAGAGTAGGGAGCAGAACCTCCAATGGCAGAAATTGTTATACTCCCATTTGATTGTCCACATGAGGGATCAGTGTAGGAATCAATGGAAGCAGAAGGACCGCTTTGATCTGTGATCAATTGTGAAATGTTGGAGCTACAATTATTTGCATCGATTACAGTAATCGTGTAATTGTCAGCAGGAATATCAGAATATGTGTCAGTTCCTTCTCCGGAAAAACCATTTGGACTCCAGTCATATGAATAGGGCGTTGCTCCGCCCGATGCTGCTACTGTAATGCTTCCGTTTGCCTGTCAACAATTTGGATCAGTATATGAATCTATACTTAAGCTTGGACCAGATGGCTCTGTAAGGGTTGCAACTGCAGTTGCTGAGCATCCATCAATATCTGATGCAGTTACAGTGTATGACCCTGCAGAAAGGTTGTTGGCTGTTTGTGTTGCCTGGCTTCCTGTTGCAACATCCCATAGATAGTTAAATCCACCAACACCACCTGATGCTGTTGCTGTTGCTGAACCATTGGTGCCTCCACAATCGGGATGATCGATCAAAACAATATTGCAATTAACAGTAGGAGGAGTGTTAAGGGATTGACTTACAGTTGCTGTACAGCTGTTATTATCTGTAATGGTAACACTGTAGTTTCCTCCCGGTAAGTCATCATATGTATTTGTTCCATTACCTGTATAACCTGATGGTGACCAAGTGTATGAGAAGGGGGCTGTACCATTGCTTGCAGATACAGTAATGGTTCCATCTTCTGTATTGTAGCAGCTGGGGTCTGAGCTGTTTTGAACAGAAATACCAAATCCCAAACAGGGATCAGAAGGCGATCCCACAGTAGCTGTATCAAACTGCGCACAATGATCCGCATCGTATACATAAATGGCATAATCATCTGCACATAATGAAGCAATATCTTCTGTTATTGCACCATTTGACCAATCGTATGTAAACGGAGTTCCGCTTCCACCGGATACAGATAAATCAACTTCGCCATTGCAGGCTCCGGCAGCCGATTCGTCTGTTATACTCATGCCTAAAGTTACAGGTGTAGCTGGTGCTGAAATAAAAGCAAGACTCATGTCTGTATTGTTCCACGTTCCGTCGTTATCTCCAATCCAAAGTTGATAATTCCCAGCATTACAGTCGTATATGTATTGTGAGTTTCCACCTGTATGTCCCGGTGATAATACCCACCAGTATGTAAATGGTTCTGTACCCCCAACAGGAATAGCTTTAATCCATCCTGTACCAGCACTTCCGCAGGCATTCGAGTAAATATAGTCAATGGTAAAAGGTGCTTTTTCTGCCTTTGAAATCTTATTATAACTAAAAATTTCAAGCCCTTTCTTAAATGTTTTATCGTTAATCTCTCCTTTAAATTTTATTTCTGATCCTGAACTTCTTAATGATGTCTCCTCTGGATTTAACAAATGCCAATGATTTGTGATTATTACTGCATTCTCTATGTTAATTTCTCCATTGAAATAATCTGTTGTTGAAAATGTATTACAATCAATTATTTGAGATGAGAAATCAATGTTTCCACTTTTTAGAATAATATCTCCATTTGTTGAAATATTTGTAGTGAATGTTAAAGTTGAATTAGGTTTGTCAATAGTTAGTGTTGAATTGATCATTGAAGCAGTAAAAATCTCACCTTGCAGAGCAGATACAAAATGAATGGTTCCTGAGTAATTTATCTCCAAGTTGCCTTTGTTAATTAAAGACTTACTGATAAACACATGGCTTTCTGCAGAGCCATTAATTGTGGCATTGCTATTTTCTGTAATGTAAAGCGATGAACAATATGCATTACTTTGTATGGAAATGTATTCGCCTTGGGCCATGGATAGCGCGTCAATAAATACATTATCATTTTCTGTTGGAACTTGTATTCCACCAGCCCCTCCACTGGTAAAAGACCAGTGTGAAGCATCATTCCAATACCCTGTTCCTCCTACCCAGTACAAATCTTTAGCAAAAGATGAAACGGAACATACAACAATCAATATAATGCTAGAAATGAGATTTTTAAAATTTATCATAATTTATATCCTTAATTACAGTTGTGCTAATATCAATAATTTACAAAAATAATCTGCATTGATAACTTTATACGTAATTTCATGAATTTTGTTCGTGTAAAATGGTATATTTGTGATAAGTCCGTCTAATGAACACAAACTT
>PKSZ01000092.1 GCA_002869425.1 Marinilabiliales bacterium | reverse complement strand
GAATTATGCCTTATATCTCAGCATCTATTGTTGTTCAGCTATTGGGAATAGCAATACCGTATTTCCAGCGGTTGCAACGTGAAGGTGAAAGTGGACGTAGAAAAATCAATCAAATAACTAGATATCTTACAGTTATCATTACCGGTGTCCAAGCGCCTACATATATTACCAACCTGAAAGCAACATTGCCACCTTCGGCTTTTGTTTCTGATAATACATTCTTCTGGATAAGTTCATTAACAATATTGGTCGCAGGAACGATGTTCATCATGTGGTTGGGTGAAAGGATTACTGATAAAGGAATTGGTAATGGTATTTCTTTACTTATTATGATTGGTATTATCGCAAGGTTGCCGTTTGCATTTGCAGCTGAATTTGCATCAAGACTTGAAGAGCAGGGAGGAGGAATGGTAATGTTCTTGTTAGAGATGGTAATATTATTCCTGGTGTTTGTAGTTACAATACTGCTGGTGCAGGGAGTACGACGAATACCTGTTCAATATGCAAAAAGAATTGTTGGTAATAAGCAGTACGGCGGTGTACGTCAGTATATTCCGTTAAAAGTAAATGCTGCTGGAGTAATGCCAATAATCTTTGCTCAGGCATTAATGTTTGTACCTATGATGTTTGCCAGCTTTGAGTCAACTTCTGGTATCGCTGCTGCTTTTGCAGATTATACAGGATTCTGGTATAATTTTACACTGGCACTCTTGATAATAATATTTACATACTTTTATACTGCCATCACTATTAATCCTTCGCAAATGGCCGAAGATATGAAAAAGAATGGTGGTTTTATCCCTGGTGTAAAGCCAGGAAAGAAAACGGTGGAATTTTTAGATTCTATAATGTCAAAAATTACGCTACCAGGGTCGATTTTTCTTGCAATAATTGCAATTTTACCAGCATTTGCACGTATAATAGGAGTACAGTCCTCAATGGCTCAATTCTATGGAGGTACTTCTTTACTTATTCTTGTGGGTGTTGTTTTAGATACATTACAGCAGATTGAAAGTCATTTGTTAATGAGACATTATGATGGCTTAATGAAGGGTGGTAGAATTAAAGGCAGGGCTGGAGCCGCTGCCTCAATGTAGGTTCTTTGATGATTTTTTATAAAACACAAGAAGAAATTGAGCTTTTGAGAGAAAGCAATCAACTTGTGGGCAAGACCTTAGGTGCGATCACGCATTTAATGATTCCCGGAACGAATACACTGCAGATTGATAAGTTTGCAGAACAATTTATTCGGGATCATGATGCGGAACCAGGGTTTTTAGGATATAGTGGTTTTCCAAATACATTGTGTATATCAATTAATGATATGGTAGTGCATGGAATACCTTCATCTTATGAGTTACAGGATGGTGATGTTGTATCCGTTGACTGTGGTGTGAGGAAAAATGGTTATTACGGCGATAGTGCTTATACTTTCACAGTTGGAGAAGTGGACGATGATGTTGAGAATCTTTTAAAGGTAACGAAAGAAGCGTTGTATCTTGGGATTGATCAAGCTATAGAGGGAAACCGTATCGGTGATATTGGGTATGCAATACAACAACATGCTGAGAACAACACTTATTCAGTTGTGCGTGAATTGGTTGGTCATGGTGTTGGTGAAAATTTACATGAAAAACCTGAAGTCCCAAATTATGGAAGGCGAGGAAGAGGAACGAAATTGAGACAGGGTCTTGTGATAGCAATAGAGCCGATGATAAATATGGGTGTGAAAGAGATAAGAGAATGTGGAGATGGATGGACAATTAAAACTGCAGATGGTAAACCATCAGCCCATTTTGAACATACTATAGCAGTTGGTAAGGGAGCAGCAGATATATTGTCCTCTTTCGATTATATAGAAAACGAATTGAAAAAAAGAGATTAAGTTATGGCAAAACAGCCGTCAATCGAACAAGATGGAACTATAATTGAAGCATTGTCAAATGCAATGTTTAGAGTTGAACTGGAAAATGGCCATGTAATTACAGCTCATATTTCCGGTAAAATGAGAATGCATTATATTAAAATATTACCAGGAGATAGAGTTAAAGTTGAAATGTCTCCTTATGATTTAACGAAAGGTAGAATAACATTTAGATATAAATAAAAAATTGAAGCGATGAAAGTCAGGGCATCAGTTAAAAAACGCAGTGCAGATTGCAAGATTGTGAAAAGAAAAGGAAGGGTTTACGTAATCAATAAGAAAAACCCTAAGTTTAAACAACGTCAAGGATAGTATTAATACATAAAATAGATATTATATGGCAAGGATTGTTGGTGTAGATATACCAAATAATAAAAGAGGAGAAATTGCGCTGACCTATATTTTTGGAATAGGTCGCAGTACTGCTCAGAAAATTCTTGAAGAAGCCGGTGTGGATAATAACATGAAGGTTCAAGACTGGGATGATGAAATGATGGGTAGAATTAGAACCATTATTAATGATAATTATACCATTGAAGGCGAATTGAGATCTGAAGTTCAGATGAATATTAAACGCCTTATGGATATAGGTTGTTATCGTGGAATACGGCATCGTATTGGATTACCTGTTCGTGGTCAAAGAACCAAATGTAATGCTCGTACAAGAAGAGGTAGAAAGAAGACAGTCGCAAACAAGAAGAAAGCAACTAAATAATTTAGTAGTATGGCAAAGAAGAAAACATCATCAAGAAAAAGAACAGTTGTTGTCGAACCTGTTGGTCAGGCGCATATTCATTCTTCATTTAACAACATTATTGTTACGTTAACAAATTCTACTGGTCAGGTAATTTCATGGTCTTCAGCTGGAAAAATGGGATTTAGAGGTTCAAAAAAGAATACTCCGTACGCAGCTCAGGTTGCGGCTGAAAATTGTGCTAAAGTGGCATATGAACAAGGCTTGAGAAAAGTTAAGGTGTATGTAAAAGGACCAGGAGCCGGACGCGAATCTGCGATTAGACAAATTCATAATACTGGAATTGAAGTGACTGAAATTGTTGACGTTACTCCACTACCACATAATGGATGCAGAGCTCCAAAAAGAAGAAGAGTATAATTGTAGAAAAGAATTAAATTTTTTATAAATGGCAAAGTATATAGGACCTAAGACTAAAATTGCAAGGAAGTTTGGTGATGCAATTTATGGACCGGATAAACATTTTGAAAGAAAAAATTATCCCCCGGGACATCATGGAATGAGTAAGCGCAGGCGTAAAATGTCTGAATATGGTATTCAGCTTAAAGAAAAACAAAAAGCTAAATATACTTACGGTATTCTGGAAAGACAATTTAGCAATTTGTTTAAGAAAGCACAAAGAAGCAAAGGTGTTACGGGTGAAGTTTTACTTCAGCTGTTGGAATCAAGACTTGACAATGTAGTTTACAGGTTGGGTATTGCTCCAACAAGAGCTGCTGCAAGACAACTTGTTAGCCATAGACATATTACAGTAAACGGTCATACTGTAAATGTACCTTCTTATACCTTGAAGTCAGGTGACATTATAGCAGTAAGAGAAAAATCAAAATCCCTTGAGGTTGTATCTGATTCACTTGCGTCATCAAGATATTCAAAATATAGTTGGCTTGAATGGGATAATGAATCATTAGCAGGTAAGTTTATGAATATACCTGAAAGATCTGATATCCCAGAAGATATTACAGAGCAACTTATAGTAGAACTTTATTCTAAATAACAAGATTTTATAGAATTTATGGCAATTTTAGCATTTCAGAAACCCGATAAAGTTATAATGATCGAAGCGGACGAGACTTATGGTAAGTTTGAATTTCGTCCACTTGAACCCGGTTATGGTATTACAGTAGGTAATGCTCTTAGAAGAATATTATTGTCTTCATTAGAGGGGTATTCAATTACAACCATCAAAATCGAAGGTGTAGATCATGAGTTTTCAACACTGCCAGGAGTTATTGAAGATATAACTGAGTTGGTTTTGAATTTAAAACAAGTTCGTTTCAAGAAACAGATTGAAGATATTGATAGTGAGAAAGTTGTTATCAATATTACTGGTCAGGAGGTATTTAAAGCAGGAGATATTGGAAAATTCTTGTCTGCTTTTAAAGTGTTGAATCCAGATCTGGAACTCTGCCATATGGAACCCAATGTGAAATTGAACATTGAGCTTACAATTAATAAAGGTCGTGGGTATGTCCCAGCAGAAGAGAATAAGCCTGTTAATGGTGAGTTTGGTGTGATATCTGTAAGTTCAATTTTCACTCCTATTAAGAATGTAAAATTCTCCATTGAAAATATTCGTGTTGAGCAAAAAACCGATTACGAAAAGCTTATTATGGAGATTGTTACTGATGGATCTATACATCCAAAAGAGGCATTAAAAGAAGCAGCTAAAATTCTAATTTATCATTTCATGTTGTTCTCAGATGAGAAAATGACGTTTGATACAGATGATAAATTTGAGAACGAAGAATTCGATGAGGAAGTTTTACATATGCGCCAGTTGTTGAAAACCAAGTTGGTTGATATGGATCTTTCAGTTCGTGCATTGAATTGTTTGAAGGCTGCTGATGTTGATACCTTGGGTGATCTTGTTCAGTTTAATAAAAATGATTTGTTAAAATTCAGAAACTTCGGAAAGAAATCCTTAACAGAACTTGAAGAATTGCTTACTTCAATGAACCTTAATTTTGGAATGGATATTTCAAAGTACAAATTAGATAAGGAGTAAAAGTACACTGTCGGTAATAGCGACATAAAAATATCAAAGAGATGAGACACAGGAAAAGTTTTAATCATTTAGGGAGAAAGAGCGCACATAGGAGTGCTATGTTAAAAAATATGGCAGCTAGCCTTATTCAGCATAAGCGAATTGAAACTACAGTTGCTAAGGCCAAAGCGCTTCGTATGTTTGTAGAGCCTTTGATTACAAAATCAAAAGACGATACAACGCATTCCAGAAGGGTTGTATTTAGTGAATTGCAAAATAAAGAGGCAGCAACAGAATTTTTTAGAGAAGTAGCAGTTAAGGTGGCTTCAAGACCAGGTGGATATACACGTATTCTTAAGACTGGAAATAGGCCTGGAGATAATGCCGAGATGTGTATTATTGAGCTTGTTGATTATAATGAAAATATGTTGAGCGATAAGCCAAAGAAAGCAAAATCAACTAGAAGAAGAAGATCAAAGAAGGCAACAGATCAGACAACAACCGAAACTGCTGAAGTAAAGGAGACTGCACCAAAGGAAGAGAAAAAAGAGGAAACAGAAGCAAAAGAGACTCCAAAGGCTGAAGTAAAGGAAACTAAAGCTGAAGAAAAGAAAGAAGAGAAAAAAGAAGAACCAAAGGAAGACGATAAGAAGTCTGAATAGGTTTTCTGCAAATAAATTATTGAAAGGGAATGAAGTTTTACTTGATTCCCTTTTCTTTTATTTACACAAATGGTATTTTTATAGTATAACAAAATATTTCGTAATATGGGACAAATAGCAAGAATAAGCGCCAGACAAATTCTGGACTCAAGAGGAAATCCTACAATAGAAGTAGATGTAATTACAGATAATGGAATAGTTGGGAGGGCTGCAGTTCCTTCTGGTGCATCAACAGGAAAACATGAAGCGGTTGAATTAAGAGATGGAGATAAAAACAGGTTTATTGGAAAAGGCGTTTTAAAGGCCGTTTATAATGTTAATAAGATAATAGACGAAGAATTACGTGGATATTTTATTACAGACCAGCGAGATATTGATGCTGCAATGATTGAATTGGACGGTACAGAGAATAAATCAAATCTGGGCGCCAATGCAATTCTTGGTGTATCACTGGCTGTTGCAAATGCTGCTGCGCAAAATACTGGACAAGCCTTATATCGGTATATTGGTGGAGTAAATGCAAATTTATTACCAATTCCAATGATGAATATATTGAATGGTGGTTCACACGCTGATAATAAAATTGACATACAGGAATTTATGATAATGCCCGTTGGTGCTGATGTTTTTTCAGAAGCGCTAAGAATGGGAACGGAAGTCTTTCATAGCCTTAAAACGGTTCTTAAACAAAAAGGTCATTCTACCAATGTTGGAGATGAAGGAGGATTTGCTCCTAGCCTAAAGTCCAATGAAGAAGCAATCGAGTTTGTTTTAAAAGCCATTGAAAAGGCAGGTTATAAACCGGGTGAAGATATATATATTGCTTTAGATGATGCGGCATCCGAGTTTTATGATGCAAAGAATAAAGTATATTATCTTGAATCAGTAGATAAGAAACTTACAACAGAGGAAATGGTCGATTTCTGGAAAAAATGGGCAAAGAAGTATCCAATTCTTTCT
>PKSZ01000658.1 GCA_002869425.1 Marinilabiliales bacterium | reverse complement strand
CAGTGGTTTACATCAGTCTATGGGTGATTATGAAACGGCCTTGAAATATTATAAGAAGTATAAAGCCATAGAGGATTCAATTTTTAGTGAAAACAAACATAAAACGGTTGCGGAACTGGAAATTAGGTTTGAAACACAGAAAAAACAGCAGGAGCTTGAATTGTTGCAGCAAACCAATAGAAATCAGGAGTTGGAAATCAGGAAAAACCACTATCTGGTTATTGGATTGATTGTTGTTTTGCTTAGTATAATAATTATTAGTTTATTGATTCTCCGGCAAAACAAGATGAAGGATGCTCAAAAAAACCTGATGCTTGAGCAAAAATTATTGCGATTGCAGATGAATCCACATTTTATATTCAATACTTTAACAGCCATACAAAATTTTATATATAAAAGTCAGCAAAAGGAAGCAGCTAATTTTTTGTCAAGATTTGCAAAACTTGTGCGATTGATTCTTGAAAACTCCAGAGAAGAATATATTTCACTGGAAAAAGAGTTAACAACCCTGGAATATTATTTGCAATTGCAGGAACTACGGTTTAAAGGTAAAACTAGCTATGATTTGTATGTAGATGATAAATTGGAAGTTGATTTTCTTGCAATTCCACCCATGTTGGCACAGCCTTTTATAGAAAATGCAATTGAACATGGAATTTTACCCAAAAAGGACAAGGGGCATATTAGTGTGCGTTTTCTTAAAAAAGAAGAATTTATTCTTTTTGAGGTTGAAGACAACGGCATTGGCAGAGTTGAGTCTGCAAAGATAAAAAAGGAAGAATCGCATAAGTCACTGGCAACTGCACTTACGAATGAACGACTGGTTATTTTAAATAAACGATTGCGAAACAAAATTATGTTGAATATCGAAGATTTGTATGAGGGAAGTGAAGCCAGTGGAACGAAAGTATCATTTTCAATCCCATACAGAACTCCGGATAATTAATTCATAAATTACAGCAGATATGATCAGAACTTTAATTGTTGATGATGAAGCCAATGCACGAGAAACCATTGCTGATATGTTACAGATGTTTTGTCCTAATGTTGAAATAGTAGGGCAGGCAGATAGTGTTGGATCTGCATTTACGGAAATACAGAAATCAAAACCAGAATTGGTATTGCTCGATATCAATATGCCTGATGGTACAGGTTTTAGTTTATTGAAAAAATTCAGTCCGGTTCCTTTCGAAGTTATTTTTATAACAGCATATGAGGAGCATGCAATTAAAGCTTTTAAGATTAATGCGCTGGACTATATTCTGAAACCTATTGATTCTGATGAATTGGTTAATGCAATCAATAAAGCAGCTATTTCCATCGAAAAAGACGAAAACAGGGAAACCATAAATAAACTTCTGGATTCATTAAATCATTATAATAAAGGAGAGAAACAAATTGTATTGAAAACTGCAGAAAGCATTCATATTGTGAATGTTCAGGATATTATTCGTTTAGAGTCTGATAGGAATTATACACGATTTTTCTTTGCCGATGGTAAGAAACTTCTGGTATCTACTACTTTAAAAGAATATGATACATTGCTTTCCGATTTTGGTTTCTTTAGACCACATCATTCTCATTTGGTGAATATTAAATTTCTTAATCGCTATGAAAAAGCAGATGGCGGTTATATTGTTTTAAAAGATAATTCTACTGTTCCGGTCTCATCCCGAAAAAAAGACATATTGTTCAAGCTATTTGATAGTTTATAGAAAAATCACCATTCAATTGATAAGAAATACCTTACACTTGATAAGGTAAGGACAACATCTGATAATTCAGTCTGGCTATCAGGGTTTTATAATAGTATATTGTATTGTAAATTAATAAACTAAATAAAACCTTAAGCGTTAGTCATGAAGAACTTTTGTTTCATTGTATTGCTATTAATCACAATAAGTGTATATGCTACAAACGATAAGCCAGAACTGAATGAAACAGCACGTAAATACTATTCAGATCAGCAAGTTGAGTCATTTTCTGCATCCAAGATTGCAAAGCTTAACTACTATTATACGGAGTCTTTTGAGCTGGATCTTTCAAAAGTGAGAGAGGAAAAACTCCATGAAGTTTCCACCAATTTTGATATTACAAATTACGAAAGCTATAGAAAACGTAACAGAGATCATACAATAGTAGATGAAGAAACAGGAGTCAGGATTAAGCTTTATTCATGGGAGACGGTTTTTCATTATTATAAACTAATTGAAAACAATTATAATTAAATAGCTATGAAAGCATTCTATTCCTTTATAATGGCTATGGCAGTCCTTTTTTGGGCTGCCACAAGCCATGCCCAACTTTCAGGAAATCTTATTCATATCAGCGATGATCCTGGTCAAACTGTAAGTACATGTGGTAGTTTGCTCGGTACTAATTTTGTTGATAGCCAGGCTGATACAAGTTATATGTTCGGTTTTCCTGTCAGTTCGAGCTATGCTAACAATGAGAGCTATACAAAAACAATATGCTCCAGTAATAATGAAAATATTACATTCGATTTTTCTGCTTTTGATTTGGGAGCTGGTGATGTTTTGGAAATTTATGATGGACCGGATACTAGTAGTCCATTGATTACTTCTGCTACTGGTAGTGATAGTCCAGGTTACGTTTTCTCTTCGGGTACTTGCCTCACTTTTGTTTTTACTTCAGATGGATCGGATGTAGGTGCAGGATGGTCAGCTTCTGTTAATTGTGAGAATTTGTTGGTAATGGATGATCCTGCAACAGAGACAACCTGTGGAGATGTTTTGTATGATAGTGGAATGAATGGCGATTATGGGAATAACGAAGATTATGTTAAAACCATTTGTCCGGATGGTAATGATTGTATTTCGATGTCTTTTAATTTGTTGGATATTGAAAGTGGCTCTGATTTTCTTTATGTATATCAGGGTAATTCGATTGATCCGGCAAATTTATTATCAACCATAACAGGTAATGATGCATCACAGACTGTCTCTTCTTCCGAAGGCTGTCTTACTTTACATTTTGTATCGGATGGCAGTGGGTCAAATCAGGGATGGGAAGCTGTTTTTAGCTGCCCTGGGTTATGTAATGTACCTCCTTGTGCAGGAGGAAATGAAGCTGCAGCTGATGCATGCGCAGATGCACCAACCATTTGCGACCTGAATGGCTATTGTGGAAATACCAGTGATCAGTATACTCCTGATTTTCCCGGAAATTTTTGTGATATGAATACTACAAACTGTGATCTGTTTCAGGGGTCTATTGAAAACAATTCATGGTTGAAGTTTTGGGCAAGCAGCGATACTGCTGCATTTCATGTATGGGTGCCTGAATGTTCAAGTGGTAGCGCAATACAGATGGGAATATATGAAGGTACAGAATGCGATAATTTTATTTTAAAATCAGATCCTGCTTTAACCTCAGCATCTCAGGGCGATATGGAGTTTATAATAACTGCAAATGGATTAACTGTAGGTCAGACATATTACATAATGGTAGATGGAGTTGGTGGTTCAGTATGTAATTATGTTGTAGCGGCAGAATCAGGTGTTGCATTTGGCTATACAATAACAGCAGATCATACAATTTGTAATGGTGATCAGGACACTATTGAGGTTACAGGTGGTGAAAACTGGATTTGGACAGCAATACCTCCTGATCCTTCTTTGGCCGGACAGGAAACATTACAGGAGATATATGTAACTCCAAACCAAACTACTACATACTCTGTTGAGATTAGTGGAGGGGGGAGTTCTGGTTGGACTCCGCCGGATTGTAATGCTGCCAGTGAATTATCAACTACAGTCTATGTTGAGGATTGTAGTGAATGTACCACACCAGCTTTTGATTATGTAGCTATTGCACCTGCTTGTAATGGAGACCATATCATAGTAGAATTTACCGATATCTCACTGATGAACAATCCTGCATATAATTGGAATATTCCAGCCGATCTGAGCATAGTTTCAGGAAGTATTAATACAGCGGGGCCTATCGAATTAAGCTATAATGGAACAGGTTCATATACAATATCATTGCAAATTACAGACAATGATGGATCTCAGGATTGTGCGCCTTATACGGCAAGCAATACAATAGTTATTCCTGAGCAGTTAAATACTTCAGGCAATGTCCAGGATGAAAGTATTCCCGGTGCCTGTGATGGGGCAATTGATCTAACAGTGGATGGAGGAACAGCTCCGCATACTATAGCCTGGTCGAACAATCAGACTGTTGAAGATATTGAAGATTTATGTCCTGATAATTACTCTGTTACAGTAACTGATGATAATGGATGTACAGCAACCAATGCTTTTGTAATTGGTGGTGAAAGTTGTCAGTTATCTCTTTCAACAACTGTAGATTCTGATGTTTCATGTTATGGATTATGCGATGGTGCTGCAACGCTTCAGGTTCAAAACCCCAATGGAAATTATGTTGTGAACTGGTCTAATGGCATTTCAGAAGAAACGCCTGTAAATTTATGTGCAGGTGATTATACTATTACAGTTACCGATGACTGGGGATGTACTGCCGAAGCAACAGTTAGTATCAATGAACCTACAGTATTGCAAATAGACAATTATTCTTCAGCAGATGTTACATGTAATGGATCTTCTGATGCCAGTATACAGCTTTCTGCAAGTGGGGGAACAGGTACTTTGAGTTATGACTGTAACGGAACGGTTCAGGATAATGGTAGTTTCCAAAATTTATCAGGAGGAAGCTATACAGTAATTGTTTCGGATGAAAATGCTTGTTCTGTTTCCCAGAATGTAAACATAAATGAACCTTCACAAATTATGCTCAGTCTGGAGGAGAGCTTTGACCTAAGTTGTAATAATTCTGCAGATGGTATGGTGAATGTTGTTGCTTCTGGAGGAACTTTGCCTTTGAATTATTCATTACAGGGTGTGTCTGATCAGGCAAATGGACAGTTTTCTAATCTTTTTGCAGGTAATTATATTGTAACCATAACCGACGATAATGGTTGTAGTATAACTTCTCAGGAGTTGATAGTTACAGCACCAGATGCCATTGTGGTGAATAATGTTAATATTACTGATTTAACTTGTTTTGAATCTGGTGATGGTGCATTAGAGCTTACGGTATCAGGCGGAACATTACCATTAAACTTTTCAAATAACTCAGCTACAAACTATACTGGTGTTTTTGATCAGATAGATGCCGGGATTTATAACGTAACAATTAGCGATGCAAATGCTTGTACCTTAGTTTCAGGTCCACATATGGTGAATGAACCCGATTTACTGGTGATCGATGACTATATTTCATCAGATGTAACTTGTTATGGTTTGTCTGATGGTAGTATTAATATTTCTGCCAGTGGGGGTTCAGGAAATTTGAATTATGCCTGCAATGGTCTTAGTCAAATGAATGGTGATTTTCAGAACTTGACGGGAGGAAACTATATCGTTATGGTTACTGATGTTAACGGTTGCTCTGTTAGCCAGGAAGTTGATATTTCAGAGCCTTCGGAAATAGTTGTTGATACTGAGGAAAATATACCATTAACATGCAATGGTTCAGATGATGGAATTGTAAATATGGTAGCAACAGGAGGTACAGGGCCTCTAAGTTTCGAGCTTGCAGGTTATGGCGTGCAGGACCATGGAAAGTACATTAATTTGCCTGCTGGATCTTATACAATAACAGTAACAGATGCAAATGGTTGTAGTCTTACATCTCAAATATTACAGGTGGATCAACCCGATGCAATTTTTGTGAATGCATCTGATATTACAGATTTAACATGCTATCAATCCGGTGATGGTGCATTACAACTGACCGCCTCAGGAGGAACAGATCCATTGAGCTATTTTAATGGAATGGGTACGAATCAGGATGGTAGTTTTACAAACTTAAATGCTGGCGACTATACGGTTACAATCTCAGATGCAAATGCATGTACTTATATTGCAGGACCATATACGATTAATCAACCAGCAGAACTACAGATTGCATCAGAAAATACTGATGACCTAAGTTGCTATGAATCAGCTGATGGTATGATAGATATAGCAGCTTCAGGTGGAACAAATCCATTGCAATTTTCAATGAATGGTATGACTCAAAACGGAGGAAGTTTTACTCAGTTAAGCGCGGGAAACTATACAGTAACCATTACAGATGCACATCAGTGTTCAGTAATTTCAAACATATTAACTGTAGAACAGCCTCAGGAATTGATAATCAATGGATTATCAGTTGTTGATGTAAGCTGCTACAATGCAGGTAATGGAAAGCTAACTGTTAATGCTTCAGGAGGAAACGGTAATTTTGAATATTCTACGGGAGTTCTAACTCAAAATNCATCACTTGTACCCGGTATGTATTATGTAACAGTAACAGATAATAATGCTTGTTATGCAACTGCAGGGCCTGTTACAATAACAGAACCGGAACAGTTAGAATTGACATTTAATTCAACTAATATCAGCTGTTATGGCGAAACAGATGGGGCTATTGATATGTCTGTAAGCGGTGGTACAGCGGTATACGATTATTCATACCATTGGTCAAATGGTTCTTTAAATCAAGATGTAGGGAGTTTAACTGCAGGTAATTATACTGTAACAGTTACGGACGATAATGCTTGTACGATTGTTGGAGGAAAAACTATTTATCAGCCTGACGAACTGGTTTTGGCGGTTTCCAGCGACGTATGGACTTGTGCGGGGTCTGATATATTTGTTCATTTGAGTGCTACTGGCGGAACGCCGGGGTATAGCTATTTTTGGAATAATTCGTCTACAACGCAAAGTTTAAATTTGAATCTAACTGAGACCACTTCTTTTTCAGCAAAAGTAGTCGATCATATGGGGTGTGAATCGTATGAGCAGGTAACAATCAATGTTTATCCTCCGCTGGCATTGACACTTCATACGAATAGTGATACTTTGTGTAAAGGTGAACCATACGAGGTTACAGCAGATTTTAATGGTGGCGATGGAGGTCCGTATTCTTGGTAATGGGTAAAAAATAATGGAGATGAAGTTTTGGTAACA
>PKSZ01000230.1 GCA_002869425.1 Marinilabiliales bacterium | reverse complement strand
TCGATCTCACTACAGGAACTTCCACTGGTGATTTTTGGTCCTACAATTCTCCCAATGTGTATTTGTCTAACAGTGCAGATTATGTAGGCCTTGGTACTACTGCACCCTTGCATAAACTGCATCTTTCACATAATACTTCAACAACTGATGGTACAGATGGAACTTTTATTGATATTCAAAATACCAATGGATCTTATGGCGTAATGTCAGGAATTCGTTTTTATAATGGAACAACAGTCAATTCTGTAAAAGGAGGTATTTTTTATCAGGACAGGTTAAGTTTTGGACGGGGCGACCTGATTTTTGCCAATCGTCCGTATTCAGACCAGGTAAATGTATCTGTTGATGATGCTCGCCTAATACTTAAAAACGAGGGAGCTGTAGAGATTATGGGTTCACCTGCATTGGATCCGAACGAATCTCTATTTCATGTTAAAAATGCAGATGGCGATACAGTTTTTGCTGTATATCCTTATGGAGTAAGGGTATATATGAATACCGATCAGACTAAAGCTGCAGGAAATAGAGGTGGTTTTGCTGTTGGTGGATTTAGTCCGGCTAAAGGGATTGATCATGAGTATCTTAGAGTGAATCAAGATAGTGTGCGGGTTTATATTGATAATGCAAATACACTTACAGGTCAACATAGTGGTGGTTTTGCCGTTGCTGGTTTTGAAGATGCTCAAGCTGCTGAAAATTTAATGCACTTGTCTGAGTATAACTATTTTATAGGACATAGAAGTGGGTTGAAAACACAAATGGACTTTGATCCGATGACAGTAGATAATGGTTTGTATAATGTGTTTTTAGGTTATCAATCCGGAAAAGAAAACGTTTGGGGTGCAAACAATGTATTTATGGGTTATTTGGCTGGTGAAAGAAATACTGAGGGTTCAGATAATGTATACATTGGTTTTAAGGCAGGTCAGAAAAATACTGATGGTTATGCCAATATGGCAATTGGATATCTTTCAGGAAATAGTACAACCACAGGATACAGAAATATTTTCCTGGGAATGTTCACTGGTTTTAGCAATACTACCGGGGGTGATAATGTTTTTATTGGAGAAGAGACAGGGTACTATGCTAATGGAGATGATAATGTATATATTGGTGCTTTAAGTGGCTATAATAATACTTCCGGATCACGAAATGTATTTATTGGAAATAGTGCAGGACGCTATGAAACAGGTAATGATAAGCTTATTATTGAAAACTCCTCAGCAAATTCTGAAAATGCACTGATTTACGGAGAGTTTAATAATAATATCCTCAGGGTTAATGGTAAGCTGGGTGTAAATACCAGCCCTACATACCTTGTACATGCCATTGATGAAGCAAGTAATGATAATCCTGCAATCTATGGAAGACACATGGTTGATAATAATTATGGAGTAGGAGTCAGGGGAGATGGTCAGTATATGGGAGTACGTGCATATGCCTCAACAGCTTCAGGTAGTGGATATGGTTTGTATACAATTGCAACCGGAACCGGAACCGGTAATCGCTACGGAGTTTATTCATATGCTTATGGTGGTGATAATGCATACGCAGGTTATTTTGCAGGTAACGTAAATGTTACGGGTACTCTTTCTAAAGGAGGTGGCTCGTTCAAAATTGATCACCCATTGGATCCTGAAAACAAGTATTTGTACCATTCGTTTGTAGAAAGCCCTGATATGAAAAACATCTATGATGGATTGGTTGTTCTGGATCAGAACGGAGAGGCTACTGTTGAAATGGAAGACTGGTTTGAGGCATTGAATATGGATTTTAGATATCAATTAACACCTATTGGAGCAGCAATGCCTAATCTCTATATTTCACAGGAGGTTTCAGGCAATACTTTTTCAATTGCCGGTGGTTTACCAGGACAAAAAGTTTCATGGATGCTTACCGGTATCAGGCACGATCCATTTGCCAATGAAAACAGAATCCCGGTAGAAGAAATGAAACCACTGGAGGAAAGGGGCAAGTACCTGCACCCTTCTTCATATAATATGCCTGTTAATATGGGTGTGGATTATAAAAAGTCTAATGATATAAAGTAATCTTCAACATTTCATAAAATGGATGTTAATGGAATTATACATTAAAGGCAAAAAAGATATAATGGTATAACAAACCATTGTATGAACCGTCAGATTTAGTTTATACCGAAACAAAATTTAGTAAGCTATATTAACGAAATAGCTACTTACAATAAATATATTGACTTCAAGTGCCAATATTTCATGTATAAATTATATCTTGTTGAGAATTATTCAATTATCAATCAAACAAACAAAATGAAAAAACTTAGCTTATTTCTCGTACTTATCCTGTCATATTTTTCATCTTTTACACAGGAGTTATCTAATGATTTTAAAGTATCTGTTGGTGAACCTTATCAGGTAATTGATGCAGGTAGTAAGGAATACATCTCGCTTGATAATGGTTATGCATTGATGGTTAAAATGGGAAGAGGTGTTGTAAATATTCAGAAGTATGACATTAACGGCATGAAAGAAGTTGCAAGAAATACCTACGACGATCTTCCAAAAGGGGCTATTTTTCAAAATGTATTGAAATTAAATGATAATGTATACTATTTCTATCTTATTTATAATAAGAAGGAAAAAAACTTCACATTGTATTCCAGAGAAATAGATACAGAAGCTACCAGCTTTAAGCAAGCTGTAGAAATAATAAAGACCAGCAGAAAGGTAACACCAGTAGAAGCAACTGGTGAGTTAACTGATGCTAAAGTAGGTTTAGCGGGTATGGTTAGGGATATTAAGTTTGATTTTCACAAGTCTTTTGATGAATCTAAGCTTCTGATAACTTACAGATTGTATCCTAAGTCAAAGAACGATGCAGAGAACTACGATGAAATAGGATTTTTTGTATTCGACAATAAAATATCAAAACAGTGGGGAAGTGAAGTGAAGTTACCATACACTGAAAAGCAGATTAATAATGTTGCTTATGCTGTTGGTAAAAATGGTGAAGCAAAAATGCTTGTTGCAAACCGGGATAAGAAAGTATACGAAGCGATTACTGTGCTGCCATCCGGAGAAACAAAAGTGAGTGATTTGGGTATTTCAACAGATCAGTTGGTTAAAACGCTTAAAGTAAACGAAACAGCCAATGGAAACTTTATTTATGCCGGCTTTTATGCAAATGGCATAGAGTTTACTTTTAATCCATTTACTGGTGGTAACTTTAAATTCAATGCAAATGGTTTAATGCTTTTTGAAATTGATAATGATGGAAAATTGGTGAAGAATAAAAACTATGAATTCACAAAAGAGTTTATACAGCAGAATCTAAATGAAAGATTAAAGAAACAGGTTGAAGAACGTGAAAAAGATGGCAAAGCAGGTATTTTTGATCTGTACTTGCTTGATTTTGTGGTGAAAGATGATAATTCATGTGTTTTTATTGGTGAACGCCAATGGCTAGTTAACGAATACTGGGGTACTCAGAAAAAAGCTGTGTATCATTTTGGTAATGCTGTTGCCATAAAAGTTGATGCCAATGGAGAGTTGGCCTGGATGAAAAAGCTACCTAAAAACCAGGCAGGTGTAATGGGTAGTGGCCAGATGGGAATTTCATATATGGAAGGCAAAGAAAACGATTATGTTGCTTTTGTAGATAACATTAAAAATATTGAACTGGATGCGAGCGGTGGCATTCCTGTAGCTCACAAAGATGGTCATGGAGGTTATTTAACAACTTATAAAATAAACCTGGCAACAGGTAATATGGAGAAACACAGTATTTGTAATCTTGACCAAATTGAAAGCTACAAAGCATACCAGTTTAAACCTACAAGAATACTGAAAGTATCTCCAAATGAATTTCTTATGGAGATTTACATAAAGGATAAAAAAGATACGATGGTGAAGTTTAAGGTTAATTAAACCAAAAATTAATCATCATATTTTAATAAAGGGTATCCAAAATCCAGACATCATTGCAAAATTTATATTCATTTATAAATAGCTATTTGTCGAAGAGATGGGTTTCTACATTGATTCTTATTATTGTCATTGTAGGTAATTTGTATGTATATGTTCACAGGTCGGAACGTAATTTTATATGCAAAGAGAAAAGAAGAGAGCTAACTACAGGATTTTCTCACAATTGGGGTCAGGAGTTTATATATTTTTATTATTACAAAGACTTGTTTCCCGTAGCACTTCCAGATATAAAAAAGGACTATTCGGAGAAGGCTGCAGATGATTATCTTTCTCAGCATGGGAAGGATTTACTAATGGAGTATAATCATTGGGTGAGATTTGGAAATCATTCGAGAATATTTTGTTATCTGCCAAATGCTATTTTGACAGGAACGGCTGAAAATCCGTCAATCAATCTATTTAACTTTCTTGTTTTTATTGGTGCTCTGGTAACATTTTATATTGGAATGAGAAAAGCAGGTCATTCTTTTCTTGCTTTGATAGTTATTGCTTTAGTTAATACGCAAAGTTTTTTTCTATATGAAGTCTTTGTGAATGAAAATATTTTCGGTTTACTGGCATCCGTTTTTCTTCTGGTCTGTGGATTGAATGCTGTTTATATTTTCAAACCCCCAAATAATTATAAGTATTTGTTGATTCCCATATTATCAGGAGTTTTAATCTCCTTTTTTGCCGGGATAAGAGGTGAGATAAACGTCGTACTTATTTCAGTTTTGCTTATCTATATTTTTTCAATTATACGCCCTTTGTTAAAGATTCTCTCAATTGCATTATTGCTCGGCTTTTTTTTCATTACACAATTATTAACAGAGTCTTATTTTGATAGTAAAATAGAACAGGCTGAAAATGTTATAGAGAAATCAGGAGGTCATATTTACAATGGGAAAATGTTAGGCAAACACCCATTATGGCATACTGTTTTTTGTGGTCTGGGTGATTTTGATAAAAAGTATGGTTATAAATGGCACGATACAGTAGCTTATTGGTATGGAGTACCTAAAATGTCATCACTTATGGGCCATGAGTTTAAGTATTCCGGTAAATATCATCTTGATGAATATTATGATTCGAATGAAAAATATTATAAAAAACCAGATGATTTTGTAGAATATGAAGGTATATGCAAAGAAAAGGTATTGAGTGATATAGAAAATGATCCCTTATGGTTTGTTGGAATAATGATAAAAAGACTGAACAGGATATTCTCTAATACATTGCCATTTCAATATGCAGGGTATCTGTTATTGCCAGCCTTGATTGTAGTGTTTTTCAAACGAAAGTGGCGATTGTTTGTTTTACTTTTGTCTTCTATGCCACTAAGCTTAACTCCTTTGGTTATTTTTTCCGGAGGAAATAGTACGTTCAATTCAATTTTTCCTTTTTTTGCAATAGCAGTGCTATTATTATTTCTTTTTGAATTAATAAGGGTACAGAAAAGAAAAGCCTGGCAAGCCAACACTTAATGCAGGTACTTCTGTATGATTTGGATTAATGCATTTCCTTTGACTGGTTTTGTTATAAAATCTATAAAGCCCGAGCTTATAGTTTTATCTTTTTTGTGTTCAGAAACAAAAGATGGGTTAAACACTCTCTAGTTTTGACAATTTCCTTGGTATGAAATTGCTATAAGAATAATAATCTTAAAGTATAAACAGCTTACTTCTTATCAGTCGTTTTTAAGAAAAAACAATATTCAATTCCAAAGAACATATACCTGTCTTTAGTTTTAGGATTCCCTCTGGTTTCATTAGGATAATGAAGATATCCTCCATCGAGTTCAGGTGTTCTGTCCCCAAGTGCGGCTGCAACATCACCTCTTGACTGCTTTAGCAAATCATTTTCATAATATGTAGTGCTTACATCATCAATATAATCAGTATTTGTGAATCGAAACCCATAACTTATACTTAGTAAACTATTATCGCTGATTTCAATATCATAGGAGAATCCCAGAGGTAAACATAATCCTATTGGGTCGTATTTGCTTCTTGTGGGAGCTAAGCCTTGACCTCCGGTACCCGATTCCCTCAATGAATACCATTGACCATCGTATTTTGCCATTGGATTAAAGTAAAATGCTCCTATGCCTGCAAATAAACTTATATTCCTATACTTAACACCTAATTGCAGGGCTGTTTCAATTATTGGTGTACGAAAACTTAAGTTTCTTGATCTATCTAAATAATTATCATCACCAGACAAATATCCAATGTTTACTGAACCTTTAACCCAGATAGGATCATATAAATATACACGTGCTCCTAAACTTATTGATGGGCTTGTTGCACGAAGTCGAAGGTCTCGTACTCCGTAAACGCTTGGTGAATTTGCTATTAAATGGCTATTGGATTCCAATNNGGCTATTGGATTCCAATTGACTTATTTCCCCTAAATAGTTAGACCCGGATATACCGATCTGGTATTCAATAGGATTATTGGATATTTGGGCTTTGACACCGCAAATAGTAAATAAAGTCAGCAGTATCAGAATTTGTTTTTTCATAGTTGATCCTCCTTTAATTTTTATTCTCTCAATTCACCTTTTTACGTCACCTACTAATTTACAATTAATATTTTGTAAATAAAATAGCGTAAAATTAATATTACACTTAACTAGTTTATATGCTTATATATTAGATGGAGAAGTAATTTTTTATCTACGGGTTTGGTAATAAACTCGCTGCAACCGGCTTCCAGTGCCTGGTCTTTTTCACTCTCAGAAACAAATCCGGTTTGAGCAATAATAGGAATTTCAGGTCTGATTTTTTGCATGTTTTTGCAAACTTCAATCCCATTTATATCCGGTAAATTTATATCCAAAAGTATAAGATCGATATGCAGTGATTTGCAATATTGAATGGCTTCTGCTCCTTTTTTTGCATTCAGAATCTTAAATTTTATCTTTTTTTGTTTCTTTAAGAGTGTCTCATAATATAGAGAATTCAATTCTTCATCTTCAACAATCAGGACAACTTTTTCTTCAATATTGTTAGGTATACAAATCTGGTTATCAGACGTATCGGATTTTGTGCTGATTTTTTCATATGGAATTGAAACAGTAAATTTTGCACCTTCCCCTTTTCCTGACTGAACACCAATGTTTCCTCCAAGGAGAATTGTGTTTTCTTTTGCAATTGCCAGTCCCAGACCTAAGCCTCCAACTTTACGTGATAATTCTTTTTCTTCCTGCGAAAATCTTTCAAAGATGCTTGCCTGTTTATCAGGATGAATGCCAATACCTGTATCTTGTACATACAATTCAAGTAAATGCGGCTTTGATGATTTGTTTATAGAATAGCCCAGTTCAATATATCCTTCTGTTGTAAATTTTATGGCATTTTCAATCAGGTTGCTCAGAATTTTAAACAGTTTGGAATTGTCAGAGTTAATATAACTTTCATCATCGGTAAGCTCCTTTTTTAGCCGCAATGGAGTATTATTATCCGTACATGGTTTACTAAAGATAGAGAATAAATCATTCAATAGTTGATTTAAACAAACAGGCTTATTAACTGCTTCCATTTGTTTTGTCCCAAGCACTGATATTTCGATAATATCATCGATAATTCTCATTAATTGTGTGCCACTGTTTTTAATAATCTGTATGTATTCTTTTCTTTGACTGTCAGATGTTTCAGGATCAGAAAGGAAGTCACAAAAACCCAGAATTCCATTCATGGGAGTACGAATCTCATGCGACATATTGTTGATGAATTCCTCTTTCAGCTTATCACTTTCTTCAGCTTTTTGTTTGCTCGCATGTAGTTCCTTATTGGCTTTTTCAAGTTCATAAGTTTTCTGTTTGACTTTTTTCTTTAAGGTTTTATTCCATGTTAAAATTGTCATAAAAATAACCGAGAAAAACAGTAATATACCAGCTGTTACCAACCAAAAATCGACTCTGGAATAAAAAGGTTTAACTTTTAATTCAATCCATTTGTATGCTATTTGATCTTTCTCAGATTGTGGTATGGAATTCAGTCCTTTCTGAATGATAGAATGTAAAGTGTCATTCTTTTTGTTAGTGGCAAAGCATAAGTGCCAGTCGTAGTGTATGTTTCCTGCAATCTTTAAATTGGTAATGTGTAAACTTTCAATGTAGTACGAAGCAACAGCCAGATCTGTAATTACAGCATCAACTTGTTTAAATGCAACCATTTGCAGGGCTTCAATATTGTCTTTTACCTCAATGATATTAATCTGAGGGTTTGCATTCTTCACTACATCAATTGTGGCGTAACCTTTAACTATGGCAACAGATTTATTGTTAAGATCTGACAGCTTAATATTATCGGGTAAATTTTTTCCTACTATTATTACATTGGGATTAGAAATATATGGATTCGTAAATTTTAGATAATGCTTCCTTTTTTTAGTATTTTGAATATCAGCAATAATTGCATTTTTAT
>PKSZ01000437.1 GCA_002869425.1 Marinilabiliales bacterium | reverse complement strand
TATTGAAAATTGACTCCTTAGAACTAATCATATGAAAAAAATTGCTTTTGTTCTTTTTTCGTGCCTTATATTACTTCAATATATTACAATGGCTCAATCCCTTAAAAGTGATACTATTGATGTCTTAAATTATAATCTGGTTTTAGATTTTACAGATTTTAACAATCAAATTCTGACAGGAAAAGCCAGCCTGAAAATAACCCCGAAAATGAGTATAAACTCTTTAAGTCTGGACCTTACCGAATTAACTACTGACTCTGTAAAAATCAATTCTGCCACTCAATGTAATTTCATACACAACAATGAGGTATTATACATAAACCTGCCATCCACATATTCTCAGCAAGACACATTCTATCTTGACATTTTTTATCACGGTCATCCCATATCTGAACCAGGAGGCTGGGGTGGTTTCTACTGGACAAACTCATATGCTTACAATATTGGAGTGGCCATGATTGACAATCCACACAATTATGGAAGAGTTATGTATCCTTGTCTTGATGATTTTATCGATAGAGCAAGCTACAATTTTGAGGTCACAGTAAAATCTAATCACACTGCTGTTTGTGGAGGAATCTTGCAGAATGTTGTTGATAATGGCAACGATACAAAAACTTTTTTTTGGGAACTGAATGAAGAGATACCTACATATCTTTCATCAGTTGCTGTTGGAGAATACATTGCTATAGAAGATACTTTTAATGGAATAAACGGACAGATTCCTATATTTATTTATGTACAGCCAGCAGATAGCCAAAAAGCGGTTTCCTCATTTGCTAAGCTAAAAACAACACTATCAATTTTTGAAGACAAGTTTGGTCCATATGAATGGCCAAGAGTAGGCTATGTATCCGTTCCGTTTAATGGTGGCGCAATGGAACATGCAACCAATATTGCTTATCCTCGCTTTGCAATTGACGGTGGCCTGAATTATGAAACACTTTATGCTCATGAACTGGCACATCACTGGTTTGGAGATCTGATTACTTGTCATCATGAAAAAGAAATGTGGATCAATGAAGGTTGGGCTTCTTTTACTGAGTTTACTTTTACTGAAGAAGTATACGGAAAAGAAGCAGCAGATCTTAATATCATCAACTTGCTTAAGGATGTATTAGAATATGCGCATATTGAAGATGGAGGATATTTTGCACTAAGTTAGATGCCTCATGATGTTACGTACGGTACAACAACTTATGATAAAGGGGCTTTAGCTATTCACAGCATGAGAGGATATTTGGGTGATTCCGTATTTTTTGATGCAACAAAAGCATTTTTGCAAGAGTTTGCATTTACCGATGTTAGTTCTGAACAATACAGGGATTTTTTAACAGATTACACAGGTATTGATATGAATGGATTTTTTGATGCCTGGATTTTTAACCCTGGTCATCTAACATATAAAATCATGGATTATACAGTAACCAACAATGCCGGGTCTTATGATGTATCCATTGATCTAAAACAAAAAATCTTTGAAAGAACAAACTATGCTGACAACAATAGATTGGAAATAAGTTGTCTTGGTCCGGATTGGAACATTTATACAGAATCCGTACAGTTTGATGGAGAACAAGCTACTGTTAATGTTAGCTTTCCTGTTGAACCCCAAATATTAATGATTGATTATAATCAAAAACTAGCTGATGGTTCATTGGACAGGGAGAACAAAATTACTTCCACAGGTTATGCATACTATTACGGTTCAAGACTTGGCGTTACGGGTTTATCTGATTCTGCCTTTGTGAGAATTGAGCACAAATATGTAGCTCCCGATCATTGTATTGAACCGCTCGAAGGCATAGTCCTTTCTGATAAACATTACTGGAATGTTACAGGTGTTGTTGAAGGCGATATTCAAACCACTATGCAGTTTGAATTCATTAATACTACAAATACAGGTATTGATGACTGGCTATTTTCAGATTCAATTATATTAGATTCTGCCATTCGCGTTCTTTACAGGCCTGACGCACAAAGCAATTGGCAAGAGATTGATTTTACCAAACCAAGTGCAAACAACTATGGATTTATACTTGTTGACACATTAAGATTTGGAGAATATACATTTGGAGTATATGATCCAGCCAGGTACGACAGTCTCGGTCTTGGTATGATCAATCTTAATACAGGACTTGACAACAATATTAGCATATTTCCAAATCCGGCAAAAAATACAATATGTATAAATGCCAAAGATCAAGGCTATAATAGCCTGTCAATTTTTACACTAAGTGGAAAACAGTTGGAAGAAAAGAAGTTCCATAATTCTGACACAATATCTTTAGAAGCATACATACATGGCGTTTATATAATTCAATTAACAGGTCCAAAAATGGTTAGCGCACGAAGAAAATTCATTAAAGTTCAATAATATGATCATTCTTTCTCCTGCAAAAACACTAAATTTTGAAGCACAAAATCAAACAAAAAACTATTCATCTCCTATATACATATCGGAAGCCAATGAGATAGCAAAGGAATTAAAGAAGTTTTCTCCTGACGACTTACAAAAGCTAATGTCAATTTCACCAAAACTTGCCGAACTCAATGCAAAAAGATTTCTTTCCTGGAAAACCAAACCCGAAATAAGCACTACCAAACAAGCCCTGCTTGCTTTTCAGGGAGAAGTTTACAATGGAATGAAGGCTGAAAATTTTACGGCTTCTGATCTTGATTATGCACAAAACAATTTACGCATTCTATCAGGAATGTATGGAGTTCTTAAACCGTTGGATTTAATCCAGGCATATCGTCTGGAAATGGGGACTAAACTCTCTGTTTCAAACAAAAAAAACTTGTACTTGTTCTGGCAGGAAAAAATAACAGATGAAATCCTAAAAGAATTGGAAAATTCTAGCCTACAGTGTTTGATAAACATTGCATCCAATGAGTATTACAAAACCATAAACAAGAAAAAACTAACAAAACCCGTAATAACGCCTGTTTTCAAAGAAGAACGCAACGGAACATACAAGGTAATTACAATTTATGCAAAAAAAGCACGAGGAATGATGGCCTCCTTTATTATAAAAAACAAGCTTTCCAATAAAGAAGATATTAAAGCGTTTTCTGACGAAGGATATTTTTATAATTCTGAATTATCCACAACAAGCGAATGGGTATTCACAAGATAATATGAAATCAACCAACAACAGAGGTCTGCGTCAGTTTCCACAATCCTTTTGGGTTGCAAATACTATGGAGTTATTTGAAAGATGGGCGTGGTACGGTATGTTTATGCTCTTCGGTCTGTATCTTACCAAATCAACCGATACCGGAGCACTCGGATTTTCACAAACTGAAAAAGGAATGATAATGGGTCCTATTGTAGGGCTGCTATACTTTCTACCTGTTATTACAGGAGCTCTTGCCGACAGATTCGGTTACAAAAAAATTCTAATTATAGCTTATTCCATTTTAACTACTGGCTATTTATTATTAGGTGTGGCCCTCACTTTTTGGTCGGTATTTTTTGCATTCCTCTATCTTGCCATTGGTGCAGCACTGTTCAAGCCTGTAATTTCTGCAACCATTGCAAAAACAACAACAGAAAAAAACAGCTCTATTGGATTTGGCATTTTCTATATGATGGTAAATATTGGTGCATTTATTGGACCTTTTGTAGCTTCTGTAGCCAGAGAAAATAATTGGTCATTTGTGTTTATTATTTCATCAATCGCCATTTCGCTTAACTTTTTCCTGCTTATCTTCTTTTTCAAGGAACCCAAAAGAAAAATCGATAATAGAAGTCTAATCGAAAGCTTAAAAGAAGTATTTAGAAATATTGGATTAGCGCTTAAAGACATGAAATTCCTTGTCTTTTTAGTTCTTATTACAGGCTTTTGGTCGATGTATAATCAACTATTTTATTCTCTTCCTGTATTTATTGATCAATGGTTTGATACACATGAACTGTATAAATTTATCAATCAGCTTTGGCCATGGCTTGCAGAACAAGTAGGAACTAAAGAGGGTATTATTAAAGCAGAAATGATCACCAATATTGATGCACTATACATCATCATGTTTCAATTGTTGGTTTCCTCTTTGGTAATGAAACTCAAACCAATAAATGCAATGATTTCCGGCATATTCGTCTCTGCTATTGGTATCGGTCTGACATTTCTCACCAATAATCCGTTTTTTATCTTTCTTGCCATATTGATTTTTGGATTAGGAGAAATGGCAAGTTCTCCCAAAATAACAGAATATATTGGCCGTATCTCACCAAAAGATAAAACAGCACTGTATATGGGATGTTCATTTATACCTATGTTTGGTGGAAATATTATTGCGGGTTATCTTTCTGGTGATGTTTATACCAAATTTGCAGATAAGGTAGCGATTGTAAAAACAGAAATGCTTTCCAGGCAAATTAAAATGCCTGTAGTTAATGAACATTTTTCTTTCAACGATTATTTTCATCTTGCCGCAGATAAATTAAACATGTCAGAAGTTGAATTAACACAACACCTTTGGGAAAAATATAATCCATCGAATATTTGGCTAATTTTTACAGGAATAGGTATAGGTACTGCCATTTTGCTATTTGTGTATAATGTATTTTGGATTCAAAAGAATAATAAATAAACAACTATGAACCAATTGGTTAAAACAATAATTATTTGCATTACAATAACCGGATGTAGCTCATTACAGATGAAAAGAGAGATGAAATCTACACGAGATCTTGAAATTATGGATGTTGATTTCTCCGAATTAGATAATGGCACATACAAGGGTGCATACACATATTGTGATTTCAAATACGAAGTTGAAGTATATGTGACAAACAAAAAAATAGACAGCATAAATGTTTTAAGCAATCGCTCTACAAAAAAAGCAAAGCAAGCAGAAAACATCATTGCAAGAATTCTCAAAGAACAAAGTTTAAATGTCGATGCACAAACAGGTGCTACCACAACCAGTAAAGCCATATTAAAAGCCACAGAAAATGCACTTACGAAATAACCTTTTAGCAATTAGTTTTGTCCTTTTCATCTCAAACATTGCTTTTAGTCAAAAAGACTCATTGCGTTCTTATCCTATCATTATCCAGGATAGCCCAGCTCAACTATTTACAATGAGACAAATGAACCAGGATTACTTAAGTTCATACAGATTCTTGTCTAAAGAACTTAACAAAGCCTGCAAACCCTATGTTTCTTTGCCTATCCAGTTTGTTCTTACCTCTTTCTTTTTTATGCCACTTACACATGAAGAGGGACATAGAAGTATTCTTACTGCAAACGGCATTGGATCAATCTCACAACCCTACTTTAATGACAAAGGTGCTGCATACGTTACGGGAGTTACAGATGCCCAACTTCAACAATTAAGAGATCAAAACTTACCCGAATATATACGTTTGCATACAGCAGGGTTAGAATCGGACTATATGCTTACACTTCGAGCTGAAACCCTTGCGGCTTTCGATGAAGAAGATCAGGAAACACTATTTATGGAATATCTCGTACGCAAATTTAGTCATATAAGCTACTATGCAATGTCTGTAATTTCGGTGGTTAGTTTTGATTTTGAAGAAGAAGACAACGAACTTGAACGAGACATTGTGGGTCACGATGTTCATGGAGCCATAAGACATTTATACAGACCCGATATGGATTTTTATCGCTATACAAACCATAGTGATTTAACCAAGCAGGAAGAAAAATATGTTAAACGCGTAGCAGGTTTAAGCTTACTGAATATTCTCAATCCGATGGCAATTGGAAAATCAAATTTTTCAATTGGAAAAAACCTGAAATTCTCTGCCGGAATGGGTTATAATATGGCACCATTTGGAGATTTTATTGATGAGCATTTATGGTTATCGTACAAAAACAAAGTCAAAACTCATATCTACTTCAGGCAATTTGCCAACAACCAAGCATGGTTCAATGCGGGCGGAATAAAAATTCACCACCTTCCCATATTACGTTGGTTAGAAATAAGTCCTTCTTTTGATATCTGGCAGCAGCCCTCCAACTTAAACTTCCAGACAAAAAACAGTTTTACGGGATATTCCGGAAGCATCACAACCCACTTAATTGTAAATCCCAAAAAAGAAATCAGGCTGGAAAAATTTTCATTTGACCTTAATTTACGATATAAAACCAAAGGATACCTACCTGAAGAACTCTATATGAACGAGTCAACTTCAGTCTTTCTCGGCATGACTTTCTGGATGTAAACAAAGGAAAACCCTATTGTTTAAGCATTTTTTTCATATGCGCATCCAAATCCAGAGAAAATTTTTCTGAAAAATCTTCAGGAATACTAAAATCTTGTGGATTTGTTTCCCTGATAATCCTTATCCACTTT